>NZ_JBTJEQ010000007.1:0-122017 GCF_054456675.1 Jatrophihabitans sp. YIM 134969 | reverse complement strand
CCACGGGTACGGCCGGGCGGCGACCCTCGCCGCGGCCGCGGCGTTGCGCGAGCTCGGCGCGTCGAGCGCGGTGGTGTGCACGCCGACCGCCCAGCCCGGCGCTGTCGAGACCTACGTGTCGGCCGGGTTCGAACGGTTCCCGGCCGCGCTCGACATCCGCCGCCCGTGACCCCCGGCGTGCCCCCCCGCTGTCAGCCGCGCCGGAAGCGCAGGGTGACGATCTGGAACGGTCGCAGGGTGATCGTCGCGGTGCCGCCCGGTCCGGCGGCGAACCCGGGTTCGTCGCGCGGCCGTTCGAGCAGGTCGACGGTGTCGACCGCCGCCGCCGGGAAGGTCGGCGTGACCGTCGCGGTGGCCCGGCGACCGCGGGACTCGTAGAGCCGGACCACGACGTCGCCGCCACGGTCCTCGGCCAACTTGACCGCCTCGACCACCACACCAGTGCCGTCGACGCGCAGCAACGGCTCCACCGTCAGCGCGCCCGGCACGCTGCGCACGGGCAGGTTGATGCGGTACCCCTCGCGTACGGCGGTGCCGATCGTTGCACCCGGCACCAGTGCGTAGCGCAGCGTGTGACGGCCCTGGTCGGTTTCGGGGTCCGGTGACTGCGGCGCCCGCAGCAGGGACAACCGGATGCGGGTCGCGGTGCCGCCGCCCGCCTCCGCCGGTCGGGACTGCCGGGTGACGTCGTGCCCGTAGGTGCTGTCGTTGACCACCGCCGCGCCGTAGCCCGGGGCGTCGACGTCGGCCGGCTCCCCGACGTGCACCCAGCGGTGCGCGCAGGTCTCGAACATCGCCGCGTCCCAGCTGGTGTTGGTGTGGGTCGGCCGGAAGACGTGGCCGAACTGCACCTCGCCGGCGTAGCGCTCGGCCGTGACGTCGACGTCGAACGTCGCCTTCAGCAGCTTCTCGCGTTCGTGCCAGTCGACCTCGGTGACGACGTCGACCCGCGCGACGTCAGGGGGCAGCGTGATCGTGCTGACCAGCGACGAGTCTCCGAAGTACCGGGTGACCCGCAGACCACCGGGCACCTCCTCGATCCCGCTCGCCTCGACGAGGTCGACGACCGTGTTGCGGTAGAAGCGGTCGACGTCCCACGCGTCGAACACGTTCGGGGTGTCGTGGTGCAGCTGGAACAGGTTGCCCGCACCGCCCGGTGGGATGACCTCGCGGTCCCCGTGCGCGACGTCGACGACCGAGCGGATGACACCGTCGGCGTCGACCCGCACCCGCAGCGAGCCGTTGTCCAGCAGCCACCCGTCCTCGACCGGGCCGACGGCCGCACCGGGACCGGTGATCGCGACGCCCGCCGCGAACGGCTCGACGCCGTCGCGGGGGTCCGGTGTCGGGTTGAACGTCAGGGCGACCGTGCCGTCGCCGGCGAGGTCGGCGAGCGCCTCGCCGACGATCGTCTCGAGTTCGCCCGCGACCGCGGCGTAGTTCGCCGCCGCCTCGCGGTGCACCCAGTGGATCGACGAGCCGGGCAGGATGTCGTGGAACTGCTGGAGCAGGACGGTCTTCCAGACCCGGTCGAGAGCGTCGTACGGATAGTCGTGACCGTTGCGCACAGCAGCGGTCGTCGCCCACAGTTCGGCCTCGCGCAGCAGGTGTTCGCTGCGTCGGTTGCCCTGCTTGGTCTTGGCCTGGCTGGTGTAGGTGCCGCGGTGGAACTCGAGGTAGAGCTCACCCACCCACACCGGGGCGTCGGGGTACTCGGCCTCGGCGGCCTCGAAGAAGGCGCGGGCCGGCTGCACGGTGACCGCCGGGGAACCGTCGAGGTCGGCGGTGCGGCGGGCGCGGGCGAGCATCTCGCGGGTCGGTCCGCCCCCGCCGTCGCCCCACCCGAACGGCAGCAGCGACGTCGTGGCGTGACCCTTCTCGGCGAACTGCCGCGCGGCGCGGGCGAGTTCGGCCCCGGAGACCTCCGAGTTGTACGTGTCGGACGGCGGGAAGTGCGTGAACACCTGCGTGCCGTCGAGGCCCTCCCAGCGGAAGGTGTGGTGCGGGAAGCGGTTGGTCTGGTTCCACGAGATCTTCTGGGTCAGGAACCAGCGCGAACCCGAGAGCGCGACGAGCTGGGGGAGAGCCGCGGTGTAACCGAAGGAATCCGGCAGCCACACCTCCTCGGTGTCGAGGCCGAACCGGTCGAGGAAGTACCGCTTGCCGTGGACGAACTGCCGGGCCAGGGCCTCGCCGCCGGGCATGTTGGTGTCGGACTCGACCCACATCCCGCCCACCGGCACGAAGCGACCGCTCGCGACCGCGTCACGCACCCGCGTGAACACCTCGGGCCGGTGCTCCTCGATCCAGGCGAACTGCTGCGCCGAGCTCATGGCGTAGACCAGGTCGTCGTCGTGGTCGAGCAGGTCGACCACGTTCGAGGTGGTCCGCGCGACCTTGCGGATCGTCTCGCGGGTGGGCCACAGCCAGGCCGAGTCGATGTGGGCGTGCCCGACGGCGCTGATGCGGTGGGCGCTGGCGCGGGCCGGGACGGCGAGCGCCGGGGCGAGCGCGGCCCGGGCCGCCGCCGCGGTCCGGCTCGGGCCGTCGACCGCGGTGACGTCGAGGACGTCGCAGGCCGCGTCGACGGCGCGCAGGATCTCGAACCGGCGCGCGTCGACGTCGGGGAGTTCGGCGGCCAACTGGCCGAGCACCTCGAGGTCCTGGACCAGTTCCCACACCGGTTCGTCGACGACCGCGAGCTCGGCCTGTCGGAGCGCGTACTGCGGCGCGAGCCCCGCGGTGAGCAGATCACCCAACGGGCTCGGGGTGAAGTCGAACCCGCCGCCACCGAGCAGCAGCGGGTTGGCGGCCGCCTCGACGAAGAAGGTGAAGCCGACGGCGTCGTCGTCGACCGCGATCCAGCGGCTCTGCGGGTGCAGTCCCTTCACCGGCGAGCCGTCCGGGCGGTACACGAGACCTTCGGCGTGGAACCCGGTGCGGGACGGGTCGAAACCGATGTCGAGGACGACCTCAAGCCGTCGGCCCGCGTGGCTCGGTGGCACGGCGCCGGTGACCCGGAACCACGACGTCGACCACGGTGGCCCCCACGCCTCGCCCACGGCCATCGGCCGGTAGTCCGCCGCGAGCGCCTGCCGCACGTCCACCGGTTCGCCGACCACCGGCCGGCCGTCGACCTCACGCTCCGGCACGTCGTACCGCGCGACCTCCAACGGCACCCGCTCCACCCACCAGGCGTCGGTCAACCGTTGCAGCGTGCGGTGGAGGCGGTCGGTGGTCAGGCGAGGGTCCTGGTGCACCGGGGTGATTCTGCCTGCCCCCGTTCAGGCGTCGACGTCGCCGTGCAGCAGGGCCTCGCCGCGGGGTGAGATGCGGTAACCGACCTCGAGGCTCTCGGTGAGGCCGAGCTCCTTGAGCTTGCGGACGTCCCGCTTGAACACGACCGTCTCGAGGCCGCGGAGCTCGGCGAGGTCGGGGGCGCGGCGGGCGGGGTTCGCGGCGATGAGGGCGAGCACCTCGCGGGTCCAGGCGCCGTGGCGGGAGGAGGCGTCGAGGCGGTCGAGGCGGGTGTTCAGCCGACTGCGCTCGTCGGCGGAGAGGTCGGCGTCGTCGCGCAGGGCGACGCGCGGGTCGTCGCCGGCGTAGCGCAGCCCCACTCGCCAGATCGGGTGCTTCGGCCGGTCGCCGCGGGGTTCGAGCAGGGCCAGCAGGGCGGCCCTGGTCGGCGATCCCGCCCGTCGGGCGTCGTCGGCGGTGATGGCCGAGGCCGCCACCCGGTCGACGCCGGTGACCTCGAGCAGCCCGACCTTCGTGCGCATCCTCGTACCGGGCAGCAACCGGGGGCGTTCCCAGCGTCGGAACGCGAGGTCGACCTCGCCGCGGCGGATGGCCTCGAGCTCGGCCGGCCGGATCAACACGGCCCCGAGCATAGATTTCGCGGACCTCGGCGTCGTGGTGACGCCGAGGTCCGCAGGATCCGAGGTGGTACCGCTCAGACGCGGCGCTTGTAGGCCCGGGTCGCGAGCGGGACGAACACCACGAGCAGGCCGGCCATCCACGCCAGGGTGATGAGCACCGGCTGCAGGATCGGGCCGCCGACGGTCAGGCCGCGGATGGCCTCGACCAGGTGCGAGGCCGGGTTGACCTTGACGAACGCCTGCAGCCAGCCCGGCAGTGAGTCGGTCGGGACGTAGGCGTTCGAGCCGAACGTCAGCGGGAACATCACGAGGAACGCGATGCCCTGCACGGCGCCGGACGACCGCGCCTTCATGCCGATCCACACGCCGACCCACGACAGGCTCAAGGCGAACGCGATGCCGAAACCGATCCCGCCGATCGCGTACAGCGGATTGGTGCCGATGCGGAAACCCATGATGTAAGCGGTTCCGACGAGGAACACCGTGAGGATGAGGTAGCGCAGCAGGTCGGCGAGCACGGCGCCCGCGAGCGGCGCGAAGCGGGCGATGGGCAACGACCGGAACCGGTCGAACACGCCCTTCTCGATGTCGGTGTTGAGGTTCACGCCGATGGCGATCGAGCCGAACAGCAACGACTGCACGAGGATGCCGGGGACGACGTACTGCAGGTAGGCGTGCTGGTTCCCGCTGACCGCGCCGCCGAAGACGTACACGAACAGCAGCAGGAAGATGATCGGCTGGATCGTGACGTCGATGAGCGCCTCGGGCGTGCGGTAGGTCTTGAGCAGCGACCGCCAGGCGAGCGCGCCGACGTGCCGGAACACCCGGCCCGGTGTGCGACGGCCCGCGGGTCGCTGGCCGATGGGGAGCGCGTCGGGCGCGGTGGCCGAGGGCGCGGTGAGGGTGGAGGTCATGCCGCCACCTCCTCGAGGGGTTCGGAGGGCTGCCGGCCGGTGAGCGTCGCGAAGACCTCGTCGAGGCTCGGCAGGTGCAGGGACAGTTCGGTGACCGCGATGTCGGCCGCGGCGAGCCGGGCGACCACGTCGGTGAGGGCGCGGTCGTCGGTGACGGCGACGGCGGCGACGCCCGGGCGTGGGTGTTCGACCGTCCCGGCGGCGACGCCCTCGAGCACGGTGTCGACCTCGGGCAACCGCGAGGGGTCCGACGGCCGGACCGACAACGTCTGCCCACCGACGATGCGCTTCAGCTGCTCCGGCGTGCCCTCGGCGATGACGCGTCCGTGGTCCATCACCAGCACCTCGTCGGCGAGAGCGTCGGCCTCCTCCAGGTACTGCGTGGTGAGCAGCACGGTCGCACCGCCCGCGACCAGGCGTCGGACCACGTCCCACATCTGGTCGCGCTTGGCCGGGTCCAGCCCGGTGGTGGGCTCGTCGAGGAAGATGACGTCGGGGAACCCGACGAGGCTCGCGGCGAGGTCGAGGCGCCGGCGCATGCCGCCGGAGTAGGTCTTGGCGGTGCGTCCGGCCGCGTCGGTGAGGTCGAACCACTCCAGCAGCTGCGCGGCGCGGGCCTTGGCCTCCGACCGTGACAGGTCGAGCAGCCGGCCGATGAGCACGAGGTTCTCGGTGCCGGTCAGGTCCTCGTCGACCGAGGCGAACTGACCGGTCAGCCCGATCCGCTCCCGCACCTGGACCGACTGCCGGGTGACGTCGAACCCGCCGACGGTCGCGGTGCCGCTGTCCGGGGCGATGAGCGTGGCGAGCATCCGGACGGCCGTCGTCTTGCCGGCCCCGTTGGGTCCGAGCACGGCCGTCACCGACCCGCGCCTGACGCGCAGGTCGACGCCGTCGAGCGCCCGGGTGTCGCCGAAGGTCTTGACCAGGCCGGTGGCCTCGACGGCCCACTCCGACCCGGTGGTGGAGGTCTCTGTCATGGGATCCACTCTGGAGGGCCGCGCTGGCACGACTCTGGCACGGCGCTGACACGGGCCCGAGCCGCGCTGACACGGGCACCCGAGGACACTGGACCGACGTGACGACCTTTGCCGACCTCCAGCTGCGCCCCGAGGTGCAGGCCGCCCTCGACGCGTTGGGCTACGAGGAGCCGACGCCGATCCAGGCCGAGGCGATCCCGCCGCTGCTCGAGGGCCGCGACGTCCTCGGCCAGGCGGCGACCGGCACCGGCAAGACCGCCGCGTTCGCGTTGCCGCTGCTGGAGCGCCTCACCCCCGGTGGCACCGCGCCGCAGGCCCTCATCCTCACACCCACCCGCGAGCTCGCGATCCAGGTCGGCGAGGCCGTGCACCGCTACGGCAAGGGCCTCGGCACCCGGGTGCTGCCGGTGTACGGCGGCTCGCCGATCGGACGCCAGATCCGGTCGCTGGAGTCCGGCGTCGACGTCGTGGTCGGCACTCCCGGCCGGGTGCTCGACCACATCCACCGCGGGACGATGGACCTCTCGGAGGTGACCGTCGCCGTCCTCGACGAGGCCGACGAGATGCTCGACATGGGCTTCGCCGAGGACCTCGAGGCGATCTTCGCGGCGCTGCCGACGCCCCGTCAGACCGTGCTGTTCTCGGCCACCATCCCGTCGCGGATCAACCACCTCGTCAAGCGCTACCTCGACAACCCGGTGCGGGTGCAGATCAAGCGCGAGGAACTCGCCGCGGGAGAGCAGCCCCGCATCCGACAGGTCGCCTACGTCGTGCCGCGCGCCCACAAGGCCTCGGCGCTCGGACGCCTGCTGGACATCGAGGCGCCCGCCGCCACCATCGTGTTCGCCCGCACCCGCGAGGAGGTCGACAGCCTCGCCGAGACCCTGACGGCCCGCGGCTACCGCGCCGAACCGTTGCACGGGGGCATGACGCAGGAGGCCCGTGACCGCATCATGGGCCGCCTGCGCAACGGCACGGCCGACCTGCTCGTGGCCACCGACGTCGCCGCCCGCGGGCTCGACGTCGAACAGCTCACCCACGTCGTCAACTACGACGTCCCCTCCGCACCGGACGCCTACGTCCACCGCATCGGGCGGGTCGGTCGCGCCGGTCGGGAGGGCACGGCGATCACCCTGGTCGAACCGCGTCAGCACCGGCTGCTCAAGACGATCGAGCAGCACGTCAAGGCCAAGATCGCGGTCGAGAAGGTGCCGACGGTCGCCGACCTGCGGGCGCGCCGGCTCGAACTGACCCGGGCGTCGCTGCGCGAGACCGTCCTCGAGGACGACAACCTCGACCAGTTCCGCGTGGTGCTCGACAGCCTCTCGGACGACTTCGACGTCGTCGACATCGCGTTGGCCGCGATCAAGCTGGCCCACGAGGCGGGCGGACCGGCCGACGACGACGCCGACATCCCGGTCGTCGCTCCCCGGGTGGACGACGCCCGCACCGGCTCGAACCGTGCCACCCCGCCGCGGCGCCGCGCCGGTGGTGACGACGTCACCCGGCTGTTCCTCGGCCTCGGCCGCGACGCCCACGTGCGGCCGCAGGACATCGTCGGCGCCATCGCGAACGAGTCGTCCCTGCCCGGCCGGGCGATCGGCGCCATCGAGATCCAGCAGCGGTTCTCCGTGGTCGACATTCCCGCCGACAGCGCCGACGAAGTGATCGTTGCACTGCGCAACACGACGATCAAGGGCCGCAAGCCGAAGGTCGAGCGCTACACCCCCCGCTGAGAACTGGTGCCGGCTCGGACGACCGCGGCGGCCTGCTCGCGCAGCGTGTCGAGCACGGTGCGCACGACCCGGCGTTCCACCCGGTCGGCCCGCACCAGGGCCTCGACCCAGCGAGCGGGCCGCGGACCTCGCAGCGGCCGCGACACGACCTGACCACCGGGCCGGGCCGCGAGGACGTACCGGGGGAGCAGGGCGACACCCTGCCCGGCGGCGACCAGGGCCTCCGCGACGTGGAAGTCGTTGATGCGGTGACGGATCGTGAACGTCGTGCCGGCGCGGGCGGCCAACTCGTCGACGACCGCCGCGATGGGGAAGCCCTCCTGCACCGTGATCCACGGCTCGTCGGCGAGGTCGGCCGGTCCCACCTCGTCGCGTGCGGCCAGCGGGTGCCCGGGCGGCAGGGCGACGTCGAGCGGTTCGCGGAACAGTCGCGTCACGCTGACACCGGGCTCGGCGAACGGAGCGCTCCGGGCCGGGCGGTGGGCGATGACGACGTCGGCCGACGCGGTCAGGGCGAGGAAACCGTCGGTGCCGACGTCGTTCTCGGCACACTCGACCTCCACCCCCGCCTCGACCGCCCCGAGCAGGCGCGGGAACAGCAGTTCCCCGGCGGACTGGAACGCGGACACCCGCACCGTGCCCGTCGGGCGGGCGGCGTGGTCCGCCACGGCGGCCTTGGCCCGTTCGACGGCGACCGCGACGTCGACGGCGCGGGCGGCCAGGGCCCGGCCGGCGGCCGTGGGCCGGACCCCGCGGCCGTCACGCTCGACCAGGGCCGTGCCGGCGAGGCGTTCGGCGATCCGCAGTTGCTGCGAGACGGCCGACGGCGTGCAGTGCAGGATCGCGGCGGCGCCGGTGACACTGCCGGTGGCCACGACCTCCCGGACCGCTTCCAGTTGTCGTAGGTCCATGTAGCAACGCTACAACGTCGGTGCAGCAGACTTCGATGGATCTTCACGGACCGGTCGCGGAGACTGGACGCCGTGACCGCACGTGACCGCCTGCTCGCCCTGCTCGTGGCGGCTGTCTGGGGCCTGAACTTCCCGGCGACCCACCTGGCCCTCGAGCAGTTCCCGCCGTTCCTGCTCGTGGCGGTCCGCTTCGCCGTCATCGCGGTGCCGGTGCTGCTGTTCGTGCCCCGCCCGGACGTGCAGTGGCGCTGGCTGCTCGGCTACGGCGTCGGGTTCGGCGTGCTGCAGTTCGCGTTCCTCTACGCCGGCATGGCGGCCGGGATGCCGAGTGGCCTCGCGTCGCTCGTCCTGCAGTCGAGCGCCCCGTTCACGGTGCTGCTCGGCGCGGTGCTGCTCCGGGAGCGCATCACCCGGCGGCAGCTGATCGGCGTCGCGGTGGCCGTGGCCGCGATGGCTTCGATCGGCGCGTTGCGGGCCCAGAGCGCAGCGCTGCTCCCGGTCGTCCTGACCGTCCTGGGCGGTCTCGGCTGGGCGTTGGGCAACCTCGCGAACCGGCAGGCGCGCACCGACCGGCCGTTCGCGCTCATGCTCTGGATGTCGGTGGTCCCGCCGCTGCCGATGCTCGCGCTGTCGCTCGCGTTCGAGGGACCCGGCCGTGACGCCGACGCGTTCCGCACGCTGTTCACGGTGCACGCGCTGCCGGCGCTGGGCGGCCTGCTCTACATCGTGCTGGTGGCGACGCTGCTGGGCTCGGGGATCTGGACCTGGCTGCTCTCGCGCCACGCGTCCGGTCAGGTCGCGCCGTTCTCGATGGCCGTGCCCGTGGCGGGGTTCCTCGGGTCGTGGCTGGTGCTGGGCGAGCGGCCGGACCCGGCCGAGATCGTGCTCGGTGCGGTCGTCGTCACCGCCGTCGTGTGGGGCATGACGCCCCGCCGCGCCCGCCGAGCACCCGACCCTGCGAACCTCGGCGTCACCACGACGCCGGACCTCGCAGAATCGGTGCGGTGAGCGACCCGGTCACCGACTTCGACGAGGCCGTGCTCGACCTCGTCGAGCGCATCCCGCCCGGACGCGTGATGACGTACGGCGACATCGCGGCCCACCTGCAACGCGGCGGCGCGCGCGGTGTCGGAGGGGTGATGGCCCGCCACGGCGACGCCGTCGCCTGGTGGCGGGTGGTGCGGTCGACCGGCCTGTTGCCCGCCCACCTCATGATCGAGGCGCAGCGCCAGTGGCACCGGGAGGGGACGCCGCCCCGGCGCGGCGGTGTCGACCTCGAGACCGCACGGTGGGATCCGGGGTGACGCGCCTACGCTCCGACCGTGGTGCGCAGCAGCGGGTGGTACAGCGGCTCCGACCGTGACGCCTACATCCACCGCGCGTGGATGCGACGCGGCCTGCCCGAGCACGCGTTCGACGGCCGTCCGCACATCGCGATCGCCAACACCGCCTCGGACCTGACGCCGTGCAACGCCCACCTCGACGAGGTCGCCACCAGCGTCAAGCAGGGCGTGTACGAGGCGGGCGGGATCCCGCTGGACCTGCCGGTGGTCTCCCTCGGCGAGACGCTCGTACGCCCCACCGCCATGCTGTGGCGCAACCTCGCCGCGATGGCCACCGAGGAGATGCTGCGGGCCAACCCGATCGACGGCGTGGTGCTGCTCGGGGGGTGCGACAAGACCATCCCGATGCTGCTCATGGCGGCGGCATCGGTCGACCTGCCCGCGGTCGTCGTGCCGGGCGGTCCGATGCTCACCGGCACGTTCCGCGGGCAGCCGCTCGGGTGCGGGACAGACGTGTGGCGGCTGTCGGAGGAGGTCCGCGCCGGCACGTTGTCGCAGGAGCAGTTCATCCGCAGCGAGAGCTCGATGATCCGCAGCCGCGGCCACTGCAACACCATGGGCACGGCGTCGACCATGGGCCTGCTCGCCGAGGCGCTCGGGATGGTGTTCCCGGGTCTGGCCGGCACGCCGGCGCCCGACAGTCGACTGTTGCAGGGTGCACACGAGAGCGGCCGGCTCGCGGTCGAGCTCGTGGCGGCCGACCGCAAGCCCAGTGACGTCATGACGAAGGCCGCGTTCCACAACGCGATCGTGACCCTCGCCGCCATCGGCGGGTCCACCAACGCCGTCGTCCACCTGCTGGCGATCGCGGGCCGGTTAGGCGTGGACCTCACCCAGGACGACTTCGACCGGATCGGTTCGGGCGTGCCGCTGCTCGTCGACCTCCAGCCGGCGGGCCGGTTCCTCATGGAGGACTTCTTCCGCGCCGGCGGCCTGCACGCGGTGTGGCACGAGATCGCCGACCTGCTCGACCCCTCCGCCGTCACGGTCACCGGCGAGCGCCTCGTGGACGGCTTCCTCGACGCCCAGATCTGGGATCCCGACGTCATCCGCTCCCGGGCCGAGCCGCTGCTGCCCGAAGCCGGGATCGCCGTCCTGTACGGCAACCTCGCCCCCGACGGCGCGGTGGTCAAACCCGCGGCGGCGTCGGCGCACCTGCTCGAACACCGCGGCCGGGCCGTCGTGTTCGACTCGGTCGAGGACGTCCGCGCCCGCATCGACGACCCCGACCTCGACGTCGACGCCGACTCGGTGCTCATCCTGCGCGGCTGCGGGCCGAAGGGGTACCCGGGCATGCCCGAGGTCGCGAACCTGCCGCTGCCGCGCAAGCTGCTGGAGCAGGGTGTGCGCGACGTCGTGCGCATCTGCGACGGCCGGATGAGCGGTACCGCCTACGGCACCGTGGTCCTGCACGTCTCACCCGAGGCGGCCGCCGGCGGACCGCTGGCGAAGGTCCGCACCGGGGACGTCGTGGTCCTCGACATCGCGAACCGACGTCTCGACGTCGAGACACCCGGCTTCGAGGACCGCGAACCCGACCCCGCCACGGTCGCGGCCTTCGCCCGCCCCGAGCGGGGCTGGACGAAGCTCTACGTCGAGTCGGTCCAGCAGGCCGACACCGGCGCCGACCTCGACTTCCTCGTCGGCGGCAGCGGCCACGACGTCCCCCGCGAGTCCCACTGACCCGCTGATCCCCTCGCGTCGACGCGCCCCGACCACCACCGGCGAGTGGGCACCTCTCCCCGTGAGTGGGCAGGAATTTCGTGCCACTCGGCGGGGAAGGTGACCACTCGCCAGATCTCTCGGGCTGGTCAGTCGGGGCGCGTAGGTCGGGCGGGTCAGGCGGGGAAGAGCGCGGCGACGGCGGCGGGGTCGACCCGGGCGTCGGGGCCCTGGTGCATCCGGGAGCCGGTGGCGCGGTAGCCCTGGGCGTGGAGGGCGGCCTTGATGCCGGCGGGGGAGCCGTGCAGGACGTCCGCGACCGTCTGCACCCGGGCCGTGGCGGCGGCACGAGCGGTGTCGTCACCGGACTCCACAGCGGTGGCCAGGGCGGCGAAGGCGGCGGGGTCGGCCGCCGACATGCCCGACACCAGCCCACGGCCGCCAACACCCGCGACCGACACCATCTCGGTGTCGGCGCCGGACCACGCGGACGTGCCGGGCGGGAGTTCCGCGACGTACTCGCCGAAGCGCGCCGCGGCCCGGCCCGACAGCTTCGCCCCGGCGAGGCCGGTCCGGCGGGTGAGCTCGGCCAGCACCGCGGGGGCGAGGTCGACGCCGGTGCGGTCCGGGAACAGGTACGCGTAGACCTCGGCGTCACCTGCGGCGTCGACGATCGCACCGAAGTGGGCCAGCAGGTCACCGGCGTCGACGGCGAAGTAGTACGGCGGCAGCGCCGCGAGCCGCCGCACCCCGAGCGTCACCGCCTGCCGGGTCAGGGCCACCGCCTGCGAGGTCGCGGGGGACCCGACGTGCGCGACGACGGTGTCGGGTGTCCACGCCTGCAACGCCAACTCGAACAGCGCGATCCGCTCGGTGTCCTGCAACGCCGGGAACTCACCGGTGGTGCCGGCCACGAACACGCCGTCGACGTGCTCGCGCAGCGCCGTGTGCAACCGCGTCGTCTCACCGGGGTCGATCGCGCCGTCGGCTCCGAACAGCGTGGGGACGGCGGTGAGGACCTCAGGGCGGGTCACGTCACTTCGCCGCGTGGGTCATCGACATGACGTCGAGGACCTGGTCCAGCTGCTCCTCGGTGATCGCGCCGGACCCGACGTGTCCGCGCTCGATGGTGACGGCCTTGATCGTCTTGCGCTCGGCCAGTGCCTGCTTGGCGATCTTGGCGGCTTCGTCGTAGCCGACGTAGTGGTTGAGCGGCGTGACGATCGACGGCGAGGACTCGGCGTACTCGCGGCAGCGGTCGACGTTCGCCTCGATGCCGCTGATGCACTTGTCGGCGAAGACCCGCGACACCGTCGCGAGGATCCGGACCGACTCCAGCACGTTGCGGCTCATGACCGGCAGCATGACGTTGAGCTCGAAGTTGCCGGCGGCGCCGCTCCAGGCGACGGCGGCGTCGTTGCCGACGACCTGGGCCACGACCTGCATGACGGCCTCGCACAGGACCGGGTTGACCTTGCCGGGCATGATCGACGACCCCGGCTGCAGGTCGGGCAGCGCGATCTCCGAGAGCCCCGTGCGTGGACCGGAACCCATCCACCGGATGTCGTTGGCGATCTTGTTGAGGCCGACCGCGACGGTGCGCAGCTGACCCGACAGCTCGACCAGGCCGTCACGGGCGCCCTGGGCCTCGAAGTGGTCGACGGCCTCGGTGAGCGGCAGGCCGGTCTCGGCCGCGATGAGCGCGATGACCTCGGCGGCGAACCCCTCGGGCGCGTTGATGCCGGTGCCGACCGCGGTGCCGCCGAGCGGCAGTTCGGCCACGCGACCGAGCGACGACTGCAGCCGGTCGACCCCGCGCCGCACCTGGGTGGCGTAGCCCGCGAACTCCTGCCCGAGCGTGACGGGCGTGGCGTCCATGAGGTGGGTGCGGCCGGACTTCACGACGTCGGCGAACGCGGTGGACTTCGACTCCAGCGAGGCCGCGAGGTGCTGCAGGGCCGGGACGAGGTCGCGCAGGACGGCCCGGGTGGCGGCGATGTGGATGGCCGTCGGGAACTGGTCGTTGCTCGACAGCGGGTCGTTGACGTCGTCGTTCGGGTGCACGGTGGCGCCCTCACCGAGGGCCTTGGCCGCGAGGGTGGCGAGCACCTCGTTCATGTTCATGTTGCTCGACGTGCCGGACCCGGTCTGGAAGACGTCGATCGGGAACTGGTCGTCGTGGTCACCACGGGCGACGGCGGTGGCCGCCGCGGCGATGGCGTCGGCCTTGGCGGCGTCGAGCTTGCCGCGCTTGGCGCGGACCCGGGCGCCCGCGCCCTTGACCAGCGCGAGGCCCGCGATCAGCTCCCGCTCGATCGGCTGGCCGGAGATCGGGAAGTTCTCGACGGCCCGTTGGGTCTGCGCGCGCCAGAGGGCGTCGACGGGGACACGGACCTCACCCATCGAGTCCTTCTCGATGCGGAAGTCCGCGGGGCGGGACTGATCGGACCGGGAGCCGGGATCGGCGGAGGTGGACACGTCCCTAGACGTTAACGTCCACGCCCCCGGCCGGGCTGGTGACTCCGGTCTCGCCGGCGTCGGGAGCCGCGTCGAGGTAGGAGTCGGGCAGTGCGGCCAGCAGGCGGAACTGGTCCTCGGCCCCCGAGCCCGGGGTCGGCCCGAACACCAGCAACCGCTGGCCGGTGGCGGGGTCGACCGCCCAGCGGCAGTCGATGTGCAGGACCCCGACCTCTGGGTGCCGTAGCCGTTTGCGGTCGAACGACCGGACCCGGACGTGCTGCTCGTCCCACAGTCGCGCGAACTCCGGGCTGGCGGCCCGCAGGTCGCGGACGAGCTCCTCGACGTCAGGGTGGCCCCGCCGCCGTGACGCCGTGGCCCGCAGGTCGGCCACGTAGGTCCGGCTGACCTGGGCGTGGTCCTCGACCGGGTGACGCCACCGCGTGGTCGGGTCGGTGAACCACCGCCAGGTGGTGTTGCGGCCGCGGCCCGGGGCTCGCTGCGGGCCGATGAGCATCGTGCCGAGGCGGTTCTGGGCCAGCACCTCGCCGAGGTCGGTGATGATGCAGGCCGGGGTGTCGTCCAGGTGGTCGAGCAACGCCTGCAGGACGACGCTGGTGGACGCGTTCGACGGCGTGCGCTCGGGCACCGGCGCGCCGACCATGCGGTGCAGGTGGTCGGTCTCGTCCGGGTCGAGGTGCAGCGCCCGCGCCAGCGACGCCGCCACGCTCGCGGTCGGCGTCGACCCCCGCGCCTGCTCCAGCCGCTTGTAGTAGTCGGTGGAGATGCCGGCGCGCGAGGCGACCTCCTCCCGGCGCAGCCCGGTGACCCGGCGGCGGCCGTCGTCGACGACGTCGACGGGTTCGGCGGCCGCCCGGGCCCGGCGCAGGAACCCGGCGAGGCCCGGACGGTCGATGCTGCTCACCCGGTCGAGTGTCCGCTCCCCGACCGGGTGTGTGAGGGGGACGGTGAGTCCCCGGGTGGGCGCTGGGTGTGGTCCACGCCGTCCGGACCCGCCCCGGGCTCGCTAGGGCTGTCCGGGCTGCTGGCCGTACGGCTGCCCGTAGCCGGGCTGGGGCTGGCCGGCGTGACCGGGCTGACCCGGAGGGCCCTGCGGCGGCTGCCCGTAGGGCGGCTGCCCGTAGGGCGCGCCCTGTGCCGGCGGACCCTGGGGCGGTGGTCCCTGGGGCAGCTGGCCGCCACCCTGACCCGGACCCGCCGGGTCGAACGACTGCTGACCGGCGAGCGCCCGCGGCGCGCCACCGGGACCGGCCGGCTGGCCGTAGCCCAGCTCCGCGGCGGTCTGCTTGGCGGCGTCACTCACCGGGATCGCGACGACGGCCGTGCCGTACGCGCAGATCTCGGTCCAGACGTCGCCCATCTCGGAGGTGTCGAAGCGCATCGCGATGATCGCGTTGCCGCCGCGGGCGCGGGCGGACTCCAGCATGCGGCCCATGACCTCGTTGCGGCTCTCGATGAGCGCCTTGGTCATGCCGACGAGTTCACCGCCGAACATGGACTTGAAACCCGCGCCGATCTGGGAGAACGCGTTGCGGGAGCGGACGGTCAGCCCGAACACCTCACCGCAGACCCGCTGGATCTCCCAGCCCTCGATGTCGTTCGTCGTCACACAGAGCATGGGCCGATCCTCCCCGGTTCGGGGCCGCCCGGCACACCCGGGGCGTGTTCGGGTTCTGTCGGTGCGCTCAGTTCCGGTCGAAGTCGACCGAGGAGTAGGCGCGCAACTTGCCGAGCTGGTGGATGGAGTCGACGACCCGGATGGTGCCGGACTTGCTGCGCATGACGATCGACTGGGTCGCGACCGAGTCCGCGTAGTAGTGCACCCCGCGCAGGAGTTCGCCGTCGGTGACGCCCGTCGCGCAGAAGAAGATGTCGTCGCCGCGGACCAGGTCACGCGTGGTGAGCACGGCGTCGAGGTCGTGGCCGGCGTCGAGGGCCTTCTGCTTCTCGGCGTCGTCGGTCGGGGCGAGGCGGGCCTGGATCTCCCCGCCCATGCAGGTGAGCGCGCAGGCGGCGATGATCCCCTCGGGCGTGCCGCCGACGCCCATGAGCAGGTCGACACCGGTGCCCGGGCGGGCGGCCATGATCGCGCCGGCGACGTCGCCGTCGCTGATGAAGACGATGCGGGCGCCGGCGTCGCGGATCTCCTGGACCA
This sequence comes from Jatrophihabitans sp. YIM 134969, assembly GCF_054456675.1. Lineage (NCBI taxonomy): Bacteria > Bacillati > Actinomycetota > Actinomycetes > Jatrophihabitantales > Jatrophihabitantaceae > Jatrophihabitans > Jatrophihabitans sp. YIM 134969. The sequence goes on along the minus strand of NZ_JBTJEQ010000007.1, from coordinate 105,960 downwards.
GGCCTTCGTGCCGGGGCCGGTCGAGGACGCAGACGGTGACGTCGGAGTTGCTGCCGCGCTTGGCCTTGGCGACGGCGCTGATGTTCTCGGCGACCGGCGCGGTGATGTCGATGACGCCCGCGGCCTCGGAGCCGGTCGCGATCTTGTCCATGTAGAACACGGCGGACGGGTCGAACATGCTGCCGCGGGGGGCGACCGCGATGACCGCGACCGCGTTGGGCATCCCCTTGCTCATCAGCGTGGTGCCGTCGACCGGGTCGACCGCGACGTCGCACTCCGGGCCGGTGCCGTCGCCGACCTGCTCGCCGTTGTAGAGCATCGGCGCGTGGTCCTTCTCGCCCTCGCCGATGACGACCGTGCCGCGCATCGACACCGTCCCTATGAGGGTGCGCATCGCGTCGACGGCCGCGCCGTCGCCGCCGTTCTTGTCGCCCCGCCCGACCCAGCGCCCGGCGGCCATCGCCGCCGCCTCGGTGACACGGACGAGTTCGAGGGCGAGGTTGCGGTCGGGTGCCTCACGTGAGACGGCCAGGGCGGGGGGCAGCGCGCTCGAGTCCACGGACGCGATCCTCCCAGAACGCGCCGACGTCCGGGATGTGTGATCGGCGCCATTTTGGGCATAGACAACGCTCATGACGGCGATCTTCCGGACGAAGTCGATCGAGCAGAGCAAACGCGACGCCGCGGGCGACACCGGCGACGTCGGTGGGGAGTCGCTCAAGAAGAACCTCTCGGCGTTCGACCTCACCGTGTTCGGGGTCGGCGTCGTCATCGGGACCGGCATCTTCGTGCTCACCGGCCTGCAGGCCCACGAGAACGCCGGGCCCGGGATCGTCATCTCGTTCGTGCTCGCCGCCGTCGCGTGCGGGTTCGCCGCGCTCTGTTACGCCGAGTTCGCGGCCGCGGTGCCCGTGGCCGGGTCGGCGTACACCTTCAGCTACGCCACGCTCGGTGAGGTCGTCGCCTGGATCATCGGCTGGGACCTCGCGTTGGAACTGGCCCTCGGGGCCGCGGTCGTGGCCCGCGGGTGGTCCGGGTACTTCCAGACGTTGTTCGGCCTGCCGGACTCCATCGCCGGCGAGAGCGCCCCGGTCGACCTCATGGCCGTGCTGATCGTCGTGCTGGTGACGGTGTTCCTCTTCCTCGGGACCAAGCTCTCCGGTCGGCTGACCAGCATCCTGGTGATCATCAAGGTCGCGATCGTGTTGTTCGTCATCATCGCCGGGTTCTTCTTCGTCAAGGCGAGCAACTACACGCCGTTCATCCCGAAGTCGGTGCCGTCCGAGGGGGAGTCCGGGCTCAAGGCGCCGTTGCTGCAGGTCGCCACCGGCATCACCCCGAGCCACTTCGGGTTGTTCGGGGTCATCGCCGCGGCCTCGCTGGTGTTCTTCGCGTTCATCGGGTTCGACGTCGTGTCGACCGCGGCCGAGGAGACCAAGAAGCCGCAGCGTGACCTGCCCATCGGCATCATCGGCACGTTGATCATCTGCACCCTGCTCTACGTCGGCGTCTCGTTCGTCATCACCGGGATGGTCAACTACAGGGACGATGCGCTCGCGACGTCCGCACCGCTGGCCGAGGCGTTCAAGGTCGTGGGCGCGGACTGGGCGGCGCGCCTGGTGTCGATCGGTGGGATCTGCGGCATCACGACCGTGGTCATCGTGCTGATGCTGGGTCAGGCCCGCGTGCTGTTCGCGATGTCGCGCGACCGGCTGCTGCCGCCGGTCATCTCCAAGGTGCACCCCAAGTTCGGCACGCCGTACGTCACGACCGTCATCACCGGCGTCGTCGTGGCGCTGCTCGCCGCGTTCGTGCCGCTCGCCGAGCTGAGCGAGTTGGTCAACATCGGCACGCTGTTCGCCTTCGTGGTCGTGTCGATCGGCGTGATCGTGCTGCGCCGCAAGCAGCCGGACCTCGAGCGGCCGTTCCGCGTTCCGCTGGTGCCGCTCGTGCCGATCCTCGCGGTGCTCTCGTGCCTGTGGCTGATGATCAACCTTCCCACCGACACCTGGATCCGGTTCGCGATCTGGATGGCGGTCGGGATGGTCATCTACTTCACCTACGGCGTCCGCCACGCCCGCACCCGCGCGTCGGCGGACGCCGAGTCGGAGGAACGGGCCTCCGCGGCGTCGTCGGGGAAGTCGCTCTAGGCCCCGCTCCGGCGCGCGGCGACCACGCGGTCCAGCCAGTCGGCCAGCAGGCCGCGTTCGGCCGTGCTGAGCGGCGGCAGGTCCGCGACGGCCGCCCGCAGGCCCACCGCGGCGGTCCGGACCGGGTCGTCGGCCGAGGTCGGGGCGTCCACGAGGATCTGGGCGAGCACGGCGTCGAGCAGGGCGTCGGCGAGGCCCGGGTCGCGGCGGCCGGGCGGGGTCGCGACCAACGTCTGGACGACCCCGGTGCCGGCGGCGTGGATGAGGTCGGCGGCGCGTCGTTCGTCGACACGCAGACGGCCGGCCGCCGCGACCCGGTGCACCCGTTCGGCGAGCAGGTCCCACCCGAGCCGCACCGCGGGTGAGAGCGGGGCCCGCGCCGGGTCGTGGAGCAGGGCGAACACCGCGGGGTGCTCGAGCCCGAACCCGATCTGGTCGTTCCACCCGGTGCGCAGGTCGTCGACCGGGTCGACCCGCTCGGCGCGGGCGGCCTCGACCCGGGCGGCCTTCGCGGCGACGAACCGGGCGAGCTCGTGCTCGGCCACGGCGTCGAGCAGGCCGTCCTTGTCGCCGAACAACCGGTAGATCGCCGGAGCCTGCACGCCCGCGGCCTCGGCCACCCCGCGGGTGGTGACGGCCGCGGCCCCACCCTCGTGGAGCAGGCGGGCGGCGGCCTCGACGATCGCGGTGCGGGTGTCGGCGCGCTCGGCCAGCTCGGTCACGGATCAACGATAACGCCGAGTTGCTATCGCTGTGATTCCGGCGCTACCTTGGTCTCGTTATCGCTGTTACCACCACTGTCTAGGAGCTCACCCGTGATCGTCGTGACCGGAGCGACCGGAGCCCTGAACGGGGCCACCGTCGACCACCTGCTGGACCGGCTGCCGCCGTCCGACCTCGTCGTGGTGGCCCGCGACCCCGCCCGCGCCGAGCGCTTCGCTGCCCGGGGTGTGGAGGTGCGGAAGGGCAGCTACGAGGAGCCGGACGAGTTGGAGTCGGCGTTCCGCGGCGCCGACCAGGTGCTGCTGGTGTCGTCCAACGATCCCGGCGCCGACGCGGTGTCGTTGCACCGTGCAGCGATCGAGTCCGCGGTGGCGGCAGGTGCCGCGCGGATCCTCTACACCAGCCACCAGGGCGCCGCGCCGGACAGCCCGTTCGCACCGGCGAAGGTGCACGCCGCCACCGAGGACCTCCTCGCGGCATCCGGTGTGCCGTGGACCTCGCTGCGCAACGGGTTCTACCTCCACAGTCTGGACTGGCTGACCGGCCCGTGGCGCGAGACCGGCGTGGTCAGCGTGCCCGCCGACGGTCCGGTGTCGTGGACCTCCCGAGACGACGCCGCCGAAGCCGCCGCGCTGATCCTCACGGCCGAGACGCCGTACGAGGGTCCCGTGACCCTCACCGCTCCCGAGGCCCCCACGTTCGCAGAGGTCGCGGAGATCGCGGGTGAGGTCGTGGGTCGACCGGTGCGGTGTGAGGTCGTCGGGGCCGAGCCGTGGCTCGCGGAGCAGGACGCCGCGGGCAACGGCCGGGCGCGGTTGCTGCTCGGCATGTACGAGGCGGCCGCCGCCGGTCTGTTCGCCGGCACCGACCCGCTGCTCGGCGAGTTGCTCGGCCGCGCCCCTCGATCGGTGCGCGACCACCTGGCCGGCTGAGGTCGCGCGGGATCCGCTCCGGGTCCCGGTTCACCGTTGCAGGCGGCAACGGTGAGTTGATGCCGGAGGTGTCCTCAGTGGTCGTCGGTGTCGCCGGTGCCTGCGGCCAGTCGTTCCCGTGCCGCCTGCAACCAGGTCTCGCACAGCGCGGCGAGCGCCTCGCCCCGCTCCCACAGGGCGAGCGACTCCTCCAGGGACTGGCTGCCCGCCTCGAGCGCACGCACGATCTCGGCGAGCTCGGTGCGCGCCTGCTCGTAGCTGGTCGGCATGGGCGGTCCGCCGCCGGTCTTCTCGCTCATCGTCCGCGACCCTAGTCCGTGGGTCGCGGGGGCATGGTGTGGACGGATGGTATGTGCGCATATGATGTGCGCGCATACCTTCTGACGAGAGGACGCGTCATGTGGACCACGGAGTACTGCCGGGTGACCGCTGCCGACCCCGCGCGCGTCTGGGCTGTGCTCGCCGACGTCGACGGCTGGGGCGCGTGGAACGACGGCATCGACCACATCGAGCTGGACGCACCGCTCGGTGTCGGTGCGACCTTCCGGATGACCCCGCCCGGCGAGGAACCCCTCGTCAGCACGATCGCCGAGCTCGACCCCGGTCGGCGGCTCACCGACGTCACCGAGCTCGACGGCGTCGTCGTGCGGGTGGCGCACGACCTCGAACCCACCGACGACGGCCGCACGCGCGTCACCTACCGGGTCGAGGTGGCCGGGCCGTCCGACCCGGAGGTGGCCGAGCAGATCGGGCGGGCGGTCTCGGCGCACTTCCCCGACGTCCTGGCCGGCCTCGCGGCCGCCGCCGAGGCGGCGTGATCGAGCAACCCGAACGCAGCCCGGGGTTCCTGCTCTGGCGGCTCACCCTGCGGTGGCAGCGCGAGGTCACGGCCGCGCTGGAGCCGTTCGGACTCACCCACGTGCAGTTCGTGCTGCTGGCGAGCACGGCCCGGCTCAAAGACCACGACGTCACCCCGAGCCAGGCCGCGCTCGCCGCGCACGCCGGGACCGACGTCGCGATGACCTCCCAGGTGGTGCGGGCGCTCGAGGCCAAGGGCCTGCTGGCCCGCGAGGTCGACCCGCGCGACTCCCGCGCACGCGTGGTCCGGCTGACCCCCGCGGGCGCGGCCCTGGCCGGCCCGGCCGTCGACGCGGTCGAGGCTGTCGACCGGGCCCTGCTCGCCCCGCTGCCCCGCACCGTCGCCGCCGGCTTCACCGCCGGGCTGCGCCGCCTGGCCGCCCCGGACTGACGACCGGTGACGGTCGGCGCCCGACCCGGACTACCGGTTGCTGCTGCCGGACAGGTGGTCGCGCAGGAACGGAGCGGTGGCGCCGGTGCCACTGGCCGCGACCTGCTCGGGGGTGCCCGTGACGACGACCCGGCCGCCGTCGTCACCGGCACCCGGGCCGAGGTCGACGACGTGGTCCGCGACGGCGATGACGCCCAGGTCGTGCTCGGCGACGACCACGGTGTGACCGGCCTCGACCAGCGCCTGGAGTTGACGGACCAGCAACGTGACGTCGGCCGGGTGCAGGCCGGAGGTCGGCTCGTCGAACAGGTAGAGGGTGTGGCCGCGGCGGTTGCGCTGCAGCTCGGTCGCGAGCTTGATGCGCTGGGCCTCGCCGCCGGACAGCTCGGTCGCCGGTTGGCCCAGGCGCAGGTAGCCCAGGCCGACGTCGGCGAGGGCGGTGAGCGCCCGGGCCGCGGGCGGCAGGTCGGCCAGGCGGTCGACGGCCTCGGCGACCGTGAGGGCGAGGACGTCGGCGATCGTGAGGCCGTCGCGGCGGATCTCGAGGGTCTCGCTGTTGTAGCGGGCGCCGTGGCAGGTCGGGCACGGCGCGTAGGTCCCGGGCAGGAACAGCAGCTCGATGGCGACGAAGCCGTCGCCCTCGCAGGTCTCGCAGCGTCCGCCCGCGACGTTGAAGGAGAACCGGCCGGCGTCGTAGCCGCGCGCCACGGCGTCGTCGGTCGCGGCGAACGCGTGCCGGACGGCGTCGAACAGGCCGGTGTAGGTGGCGAGGTTCGACCGGGGCGTGCGCCCGATGGGGGTCTGGTCGACCACCACGACCCGGTCGCGGGCGGCCTCGCCGTGGTCGGCGAGCACCGCGAGCAGGCTGGACTTCCCTGATCCGGAGACACCGGTGAGCACGGTGAGGCGCGTCCGCGGTATCTCGACGTCGAGATGGTGCAGGTTGTGACGGGAGACGTCGTGCAGCCCGATGACGACGTCGGTGGCCGGGCGCGGCGCGGGCGTCGGTGGGCCGGCCAGCAGCGCGGCGGCGGTGGGGGAGCCCTCGACGGTGAGCAGGTCCGCGACCGTTCCACTGTGCAACACCCGGCCGCCGCGCGTCCCGGCTCCCGGTCCGATCTCGATGACGTGGTCGGCGCGTCGGACGAGCGCGAGGTCGTGCTCCACGACCAGCAGCGAGTTGCCGGCCTCCCGCAGGGCGTCGAGCACACCGGTCAGGGCCTCGGCGTCCCGCGGGTGCAGGCCGGCGCTGGGCTCGTCGAGGACGTAGACCACGCCGAACAACCCCGACCGCAGCTGGGTCGCGAGCCGGAGTCGCTGCAGCTCGCCCGCGGACAGCGTCGGGGTGGTGCGGGCCGTGGTGAGGTGGCCCAGGCCGAGCCGGACGAGGTCGTCGATGCGGGCGACGAGATCGCCCGCCAGCAGGCGGCGGACTGCGGCCTCGGCAGTGTCACCCGCGTCGCGCGCCAGCGGGCGGAGCACGTCGGCGAGTGACCGCAACGGGGTGCCGGCGACCTCGGCGATGTCGTGGCCCGCCACGGTGACGGCGAGCGCAGCGGCGTTGAGTCGCCGCCCGCCGCACATCGGGCAGGTCTCACTGTGCAGGAAGGTCTCGGCCCGGCGGCGCGCGGCGGTGCTCTTGGACTCGGCGAACGTCCGCAGCACCAACGGGGCGGCCGCGGTGTACGTGCCCTGGTACGGCCGCTGGATGCGGTGGGCCTCGCGCTCGGCGTGGACGGTGACGACCGGGTGCTCGTCGGTGAACAGGATCCAGTCGCGGTCGGCCTGCGGTAGCTCCCGCCACGGTCGGTCGACGTCGTGCCCGAGTGTGGCGAGGATGTCGCGCAGGTTCTTGCCCTGCCACGCACCGGGCCAGCTGGCGATGGCGCCCTCGCGGATCGACAGCGACGGGTCGGGCACCATCGACGCTTCCGTTGCCTCGTACACCGTTCCCACCCCGTGGCAGCGCGGGCACGCGCCGACGGTCGTGTTCGGCGAGAAGGCGTCGGAGTCGAGGCGGGGCGCGCCGTCGGGGTAGTCGCCGGTGCGCGAGAACAGCATCCGCAGGCTGTTGCTCAACGTGGTGACGGTGCCGACCGAACTGCGCGACGACGGCGTGCCGCGGCGCTGGTTGAGCGCGACCGCGGGCGGCAGACCGCTGATCTCGTCGACGTCGGGGGCGCCGACCTGGTCGATGAGCCGTCGGGCGTACGGAGCGACCGATTCCAGGTACCGACGCTGCGCCTCGGCGAAGACGGTCCCGAACGCCAGCGACGACTTGCCGGAACCGGAGACCCCGGTGACGACGACGAAGCGGTCGCGTGGGAACTCGACGTCGACGTCACGCAGGTTGTGCTCGCGCGCGCCGCGGACGCGGATCGTGCCGTCGCCGTTCACGGGGTGCGGCGGGCGGTGAACCGGCCGGCGGCGACCCGGACCGACAACTCGCCGACAGCCTCGGCGGGATCGCGGACCGCGACGCCGTCGGCGTTCTGGACGACGGCGTAGCCGCGTTCGAGGGTGGCCTGCGGGGACAGCGCGCGGATGCGGGCCGTCACGTGGCCGACGTCGGACGCGGCGGCCTCGACGAGCGCCAACGCCCGGCGCCGCGACCGGTCGCGGAGAGCGACGACGTCGGCGGCCGCGGTCGCGATCCGACGCTCTGTTGCTTGGTGCAACCGTTCCGGCAGTCCCGCGACCAGTTCGATCTCGCGCGCGACGCGGCGCCGGACCGCGCCCTGCAGCCGGTGGGTGAGCTCGTCGACCAGCTCGATCTCGGCCGCCAGGTCGGGGACGACGCGGCGGGCGGCGTCGGTGGGGGTCGACGCCGCGACGTCGGCGACCAGGTCGAGCAGCGGCCGGTCGGTCTCGTGACCGATGGCGCTCACCACCGGTGTGCGGGCGGCGGCCACGGCGCGCACCATCGCCTCGTTGCTGAACGGCAGCAGGTCCTCGACGCTGCCACCGCCCCGCGCCACGACGATGACCTCGACCTCGGGATCGGCGTCGAGCCGCTCCAGGGCTCCCACGACGTCGGTCACCGCCGCGACGCCCTGGGTCGCGACGTTCTCGATCCGGAACCGGGTGCCCGGTGCCCGCCGACCCACGTTCTCGACGACGTCACGCTCGGCCGCGCTCGCCCGGCCGGTCACGAGCCCGACGGTGTGCGGCCAGAACGGCAGCGGCCGTTTGAGCTCGACGGCGAACAACCCCTCGGCCGCGAGCAGCCGGCGCAGCTGCTCCAACCGGGCCAGCAGCTCACCCAGCCCGACGGGTCGGATCTCGCTGGCCCGCAGCGAGAGCTGACCGCGTTCGAGGTAGAAGTCCGGCCGAGCGCGCAGCACCAGCCGCGAGCCCTCCGCGACCGTGTCGGGCAGCGTCTGCCGTGAGCAGGTGACGGTGATCGAGATGTTGGCGTCGGTGTCGCGCAGGGTGAGGAACTGCGTGGGCACACCGGGGCGGCGGGTCAGCTGCGCGACCTGCCCCTCGATCCAGACCTCACCGAGCCGGGCGATCCAGCCGCCGATCTTCGCCGCGACCACCCGCAGGGGCAGCGGCTCCTCCGGCGTGCTCTCGAGCTTGCCGCCGGGGCGTGTCACCCCGGGGTCAGACCTCGTCCGGACGGTCGCTGCCGGGCTGGGTGTCGCTGACGTCGGGGTCGGTGCCCGCGGGCTCGGTCGACCGCTCGCGCACGACCGGGTCCGGCGTGCGGCCCGCGGCCTTGGCCACGGCGCGCTTCACGGCGGGGCTCGCCGGCAGACCACCGGTCGCACCCGCGAGGGTCGTCGGCGGGGCCTTCTTCGCGGCTTTCTTCGCGACCTTCCCCGCCGCCTTCCCCGCGACCTTCCCCGCCGCGGCCTTCTTCACCGGCGCGGCCGGCGCGGTCTTGCGAGAGGCCTTGGTGGCGACCTTGCGGGTGGCCTTGCGGGCGGGCTCGCGGGGCGCGGTCGAGCGGGGAGCGTCGTCGCCGATGACCTCGTCACCGCTGGGGTCCCGGGTGACGTCGAGCTCGTCGGCGGTGTCGGGAGCGCCGGGGGTGGGCCGCGGGCCGTCGCCCTGCTCGTAGCTGCCGTCGAGCAGGTCCAGCGAGCTGGCGGCGACCTCGTCCGCGACGCCCTCGAGGTCGTCGAGCGCCTGCAGTTCGGCCAACTCGTCCTCCGCGTCGGGCACGCGGTCGAACGCGGTGTTGCGGGCGGGGGTCGCCTCGGCGGTGGTGGTGTCGCCGTCGAACGTCGCCCAGGCGGGCGGTTCCTCCGGCGCCCCGCGGAACGCGCCGATCAGTTCGTCGCCCTTGTTGACGTAGGCGGCGTACTGCTGCTGGGCGCGCAACGACAGCTGGACCGCCTGCGAGGCGACCGCGACCGGGAGACCGGCGGCCTTCTGCGGCAGGTTCGTGACGGTGTCGCGAGCGGTGTCGACAGCGGTGAGGGCGATGCCGAGCGCCGCCCGCAGCGGCGTGGGGAGCGAGCTCATGGTCACAGCCTGCCTCACAGATCGCGCTCCGTACCATCGAGGTCGTGACCCACACAGCCGCCGCCGGTGCCGACGCCACGTCGACCCCCGCTGCGGCCCCCGCCGCCGTGCCCGCCCCGACCGGCCGCCGCATCCTGCTGGCCGAACCCCGCGGCTACTGCGCCGGTGTCGACCGTGCGGTGCAGACCGTCGAGCACGCCCTCGACCACTACGGCGCCCCGGTGTACGTCCGCAAGCAGATCGTGCACAACCTCTACGTCGTGCAGGCGCTCGAGGCCCGCGGCGCGGTGTTCGTCGAGGAGACCGACGAGGTGCCCGAGGGCGCCGTCGTCGTGTTCTCCGCCCACGGCGTGGCGCCGTCGGTGCACACCGAGGCCCAACAGCGGCAGCTGCGCACGATCGACGCCACCTGCCCGTTGGTCACGAAGGTCCACAACGAGGCCCGCCGGTTCGCCGCCGAGGACTACGACATCTTGCTGGTCGGGCACGAGGGGCACGAGGAGGTCGTCGGCACCACCGGCGAGGCTCCCGAGCACATCCACCTGGTCGACGGCCCCCACGACGTCGCGAACGTCGAGGTCCGCGATCCCGAGCGGGTCGTGTGGCTCTCGCAGACCACCCTCTCGGTCGACGAGACGCTCGAGACCGTCGACGCGCTGCGCCGCAAGTTCCCCGCGCTCGCGTCGCCGCCGAGCGACGACATCTGTTACGCCACGCAGAACCGGCAGGCGGCGGTCAAGCAGATCGCCCCCGATGTCGAGCTGTTCCTCGTGGTCGGGTCGACCAACTCCTCGAACTCGGTGCGCATGGTCGAGGTGGCGAAGGCCGCGGGCGCCGACGAGGCGTACCTGGTCGAGAACGCCGGGGGCATCGACCCCGCGTGGCTCGAGGGTGTCACCAGCATCGGGCTGTCGTCCGGTGCGTCGGTGCCGGAGATCCTCGTGCGTGAGGTGACCGAGTGGCTCGTCGAGCGCGGCTTCGGCGACGTCGTGCCGGTGCGGCACACCGAGGAGCGGTTGACCTTCGCGCTGCCGCGCGAGCTGCGGGTGCTCTCGCACTGACCTGAGCGGTGCGCGCGGTCGCGCCGCCTCCGCAGACGCACCACGGTCACCGGTTCGCCGGCACCCGGTCGGCTCAGCGGTGCAGGATCATGCGCACGCCGGCCACGATGAGCACGAGTGCGGTAGCGCCGGCGATCGCCGGGAACCCGTAGACCAGCCAGCTGGCCGCGGCGTCGGTGATCGCGGCGCGGTTCGACAGGCCGTCGGAGCGGACGTAGAGCAGGACGGCCGACGCGATGAAGTACACGAGCGGCGGTGCGACCACGACCGGGAACATCCCGGAACGACGCACCACGAGGATCGCCACGAGCGACCCGACGACCAGCCCGATCGAGAACGTGCCCTTGATGCCCGCACCGGCCAGGGCGTCGACGAGCCCGCCGATGCCGGTGATGACCAGCAGCACGACCAGCCCGGCCCAGCCGGGCAGGCCCCGCTGTTCGGTGGCGGGACGTTCGTCCGCGCTCTGACGTTCCTCGGCCTGCACGCCCGCGACCTGCCACGCCGGCGGTGCCATGAGCGGGATGGCCGTAGCGTCGGCACGCGCCGCCCGCCTCCCCGCCGCGCTCTCGGCCGCCAGCCGCTCGGACCGGCTGGGCCGGCCGGTGGGTCGCTCGGTCGGGGCCGCGCCGTCCGCGGACCGCTCGGCGGGAGGTGCCTGACGGGGTGCCGGCTGGTCGGGAGCGGAGTGCGCGGGGCGAGCGGTGACGGTCGCCGCGGGACCGCGACGGGAGGGATCAGGGCGGCGCTGCAGTCCCGGCGGCAGCGGCCGCTGCAGCGGGTTCGCGCCCGCGACGTCCGAGGACCGGGGATCCGCGTGCCGGGACGGCCCCGGAGGTCGCGATTCGGTCACGCCCCGACCGTACCGGTCGTCCGGACCGCGAGCCCGCGGGCGTGGGCGGCCCTTCAGGGTGTTCCCACCCACCCGATCCGGGCGGACCGCTCACGACACCCGCCCGAGGTCGGGCAGGGCGGGCGTCCGGGTCGTCGCCTCGACCTGCGCGGGCGCGGGGAGCACGGTCGCGTCGTCGTCGGGGTCGACCACCCCGAGGTCGCGCAAGCGGCGGGCGCTGACGAACACCCGGGACTCCAACGACGCGACCGCGCGGTTGTAGGACTCGACGGCGCCGGTGAGGCTGCGGCCGAGCTTGTCGACGTGCCCGCCGAGCGTCGTGAGCCGTTGGTAGAGGTCACGGCCGAGCTCGTGGACCTCGCGGGCGTCACGGGCCAGGGCCTCCTGACGCCAGGTGTAGGCGACGGTGCGCAACAGCGCGACCAGCGTGGAGGGGGTCGCGAGCACGACGCCCCGCCCGAAGGCGTGCTCCTGCAGGGTCGGATCGGCGCGCAGCGCGGCGTCGAGCACGGCGTCCGCCGGGACGAAGCAGACGACGAACTCCGGCGAGGGCGCGAACCGTTCCTGGTAGCGCTTGCCCGCGAGGGTGTCGACGTGGGTGCGCAGGTGACGGGCGTGGTCGCGCAGGCGCGCGTCACGGGTCCGTTCGTCCGGCGCCTCGAGGGCGTCGAGGTAGCCCGTGAGGGCGACCTTGGCGTCGACGACGACGTGTTTGCCGCCCACCAGGTGCACGACCATGTCCGGCCGCAGGACGGCAGCGCCGTCCTCACCCGGGGCGGTGCTGCTCACCTGCACGTCGAAGTCCACGTGACGCTGCATGCCGGCCGCCTCGACCGTGCGCTCGAGCTGGGTCTCGCCCCAGCGGCCCCGCACGTGCGGGGTGCGCAGCGCCGTGCGGAGGGTGGCGGTCTCGCGCCGCAGCTCCTCCGAGCTCGCCGCGATGCCCCGCAGCTGCGCGGTCAGACCCGCCTCGGTGCGGGCCCGGTCGTGCTCGAGCTGGTCGAGCTGGACGTCGAGCCGGGCCAGGCTGTCGGTGAGCGGGCCGACCATGCCCGCGACCGCGAGCTGGCGACGCTCCAGGTCCTGGGCGGTGCGGCTCGCGGCCTCGGCGCCGGTGCGTGGTGCCCGGGTGAGGAAGGCGCCGACGAGCACACCGAGCAGCAGCGCGGCCACGACGGCGAGGGCGACGACGAGCAACGGGACGTCCATGCCCGAGACGCTCGCAGAGGGGTCCGACAGTTTCCGTCAGGACGACGACCACGACGCCGTGTCGACCCGCGCTGATCAGGCGGCGAACGGCACCGTCGCCCCGCCGGGTCGGGGCCGTAGGGTCGGCCCCGTGGCACAGCTGGACGGGATCCGGGCGCTCGTGACAGGTGGGGCGTCGGGGATCGGCCTCGCCGTCGTGCGGGCCTTCGTCGCCGAGGGCGCGGCGGTCGCCGCCCTCGACCGCAGCGCGGAGCGGCCGGCCGACCTGCCCGACGGCGTCGTCCACCTCGTCGCCGACATCGCCGACGACGCCGCGGTGCGCGCCGCCGTCGACACCGCCGTCCGCGAGCTCGGCGGCCTCGACGTCGTCGTCAACAACGCGGGCATCGGTGCGCAGGGCGGCGTGGTCGACGCCTCGGACGAGGAGTGGCACCGGGTGCTCGACGTCAACGTCGTCGGCACGGCCCGGGTCTCGCGAGCGGCCTGGCCGCACCTGCAGCGCTCGCAGCGTGCGGCGATCGTGACGACCTCGTCGATCGTGGCCACGGCCGGGTTGCCGCAGCGCGCCGTCTACTCGGCCAGCAAGGGCGCGGTCTCGGCGCTGACCCGCGCCATGGCCGCGGACGGCATGCCCGACCGCATCAGGGTCAACGCCGTCAACCCGGGCACGGCCGACACCCCGTGGGTCCGGCGGTTGCTCGAGTCCGCCGACGCCCCCGACGCCGAACGGGCTGCCCTCGAGGCGCGACAGCCGCACGGCCGGCTGGTCGCCTCCGAGGAGGTCGCCGCCGCGGTCGTCTACCTCGCCTCGCCCGCCGCGGGGTCCACCACCGGCGTCGAACTGGCCGTCGACGGCGGGATGGGCGGTCTCCGGCTGCGTCCGGCCGGGAACCCCAACACCTAGACTGACAGCCCGTGGCTCTCACCATCGGCATCGTCGGACTGCCCAACGTCGGCAAGTCGACGCTCTTCAACGCCCTCACCCGTGCCGAGGTGCTCGCGGCGAACTACCCGTTCGCAACCATCGAGCCCAACCTCGGCGTCATCGGGGTGCCCGACCCCCGCCTCGACGTGCTGGCCGAGCTGTCGAGCTCGGCCAAGGTGGTCCCGGCCACCGTGTCGTTCGTCGACATCGCGGGCATCGTCCGCGGTGCCAACGAGGGGGAGGGCCTGGGCAACAAGTTCCTCGCCCACATCCGCGAGGCCGACGCGATCTGCCAGGTCGTCCGCGCCTTCAAGGACCCCGACGTCGTGCACGTCGACGGCAAGGTCTCCCCGAAGGACGACATCGAGACGATCTCGACCGAGTTGATCCTGGCCGACCTGCAGACGATCGAGAACGCGCTGCCGCGTCTGCAGAAGGAGGCGCGGACCGACAAGTCGAGGAACGACGTCGTGGTCGCGGCCCAGGTCGCGGCCGACGTCCTCGCCTCCGGCCGGACGATCGTGGCCGCGGGCCTCGACCGCGCGCCGCTGCGGGAGCTGTCGTTGATGACGGCCAAGCCGATCATCTACGTGTTCAACGTCGACCCCGACGAACTCGCCGACGACGCGTTCCTCGACTCGCTGCGTCAGCTCGTCGCCCCCGCGGACGCCGTCATCCTCGACGCCCAGACCGAGTCCGAGCTCGTCGAACTCGACGCCGCGGAGGCGAGGGAACTGCTGGAGTCGATGGGCCAGACCGAGTCCGGTCTGGACCAGCTGGCGCGGATCGGGTTCGACACCCTCGGTCTGCAGACCTTCCTCACGACCGGCCCCAAGGAGTCGCGGGCCTGGACCATCAAGAAGGGCGCCACGGCCCCGCAGGCCGCGGGTGTGATCCACACCGACTTCGAGCGCGGCTTCATCAAGGCCGAGGTCGTCTCGTACGACGACCTGGTCGAGGCGGGTTCGCTGCAGGCGGCCCGCGCGGCGGGCAAGGCCCGCATCGAGGGCAAGGACTACGTCATGCAGGACGGCGACGTCGTGGAGTTCCGCTTCAACGTGTAGCCCGCCGCGGTCGCTCGCTCCCGGCGTCACGACCGGGCGCTGCTCCGTCGAACCCCCACCGCTGCTGAGAGCTCCGCACCAGTTTGACCGTTACCCGCGGTATCCCGAGTACAACAGTTCACACGCAGATCACTCGGGATCGAAGGGTCTGTGCGGGAAGCCGACTCGACACCGAACAGCTGACCGGCTGGAAGGCCGTCGGCGCGGGGTGGGCCGAGTCGGACGTGCCGGGAGGCGACCGGGCGGGGGCCCGTGGGGAGGGGGTGGTCGGCGTGGAACTGCTCGACACGACCGGAGCGGCGGTGGACGCCGCCGCGCAGGCGCGCGCGGTGGCCGAGTCCAGGTTGCTGCTCACCGAACACTGGCGGCGGTGGTGCGCGGAGCGCGGTCTCGACGACGACGAGACCGCCGCCGCGGTGCCCTCGACCGAGGCGCCGGTGGTGTACCAGGTCGGCAGCTGCGAGGCCGACACCCAGTGGGTGGCGCTGATCCGGTTCGAGGTGACCGCGATCGGGCGACCGTGGCGCGGCATGGTCCGCGGCCCCTACGACGACCCGGTGTTCCGGGTGCAACGGGCGCCCACCGGTGTCGTGGCCCGCGGCGCGGGCGCGCGAGGTGTGCGGGGCCGGCTCGGTCGGGCCCGTCGTCACTGGGGCCACCAGACCTCACGGTGAGGGTGAGCCGGTCAGCCCCGGTGTGTCATCCCGCCCCCCACTCGATCGACGCCCCGCCGGAGCTGGGTGCCGGCGTCCCGGGGCCGGGGTCGGCGCCCAGGTCCTCGGTCGTCCACCCGCTCAGCACGGACGCGATGTCCTGCAGCTCCGCGAGGCGCGCCGGGCCGAGCACGCTCATCTCGATCTGCAGCTGTTCGGCGTACTGCCGGGTGCTGACCCGTTCGTGAGCCACGCCCTCGTCGGTCAGGGCGGCGAACACCACCCTCCGGTCGGCGCTGGAGCGCCGTCGGCACGCGAACCCCGCCTCGACCAGGCGGTCCACCAGTCGGGTGGTCTCGTCGGTCGTCAGCCCCAGCGACGCGGCGAGCTTCGGGACCGGCAGCATCCGCCGAGGTGCGGCCACCATCGCCGCCAGCGCTTCGTGCACCACCGCGGCGGGCGCCTCGCCGGCACTCACGGTGCACGCCAGTCGGCCGTCGACGGCGTTCATCGCCGCGCGGATCCGCTGCCAGGTCCGGATCCAGGCGAGGTCGGTGCGTCGGCGGTGCCCCTCGGGGTCGTCGGCGTCGGGCGGGGCGGCGTGAGGGGCGGGGCGACCGGGAGTGGGCACGGGGGGCTCCTTCGAGGGAGGAGCCCATCCTCGTCCACTTCACGCAGATTTAGCAAGATGCTCGGCGCCCGAACTTCTCGTCTCGAGCGTGTCACGGGCGCGGGTGGACCGGTGTTGTCGCCTCAGGTCGCCGGGTCGACACGGTCGTTGCGGAGGTGTTCGTAGACCACCGAGGTCCGCACGTCGGCGATCTCGGTGCGCTGGGTGAGCCGGTCGATGACGAACGCGTACAGGCTGTCGTTGTCGGGAACCGCGACGTGGACGAGGAAGTCCTCGTTGCCCGAGGTCACGAACACGCCGAGCACCTCGGGCAGCGCCCGGACCCACTCGCGGAACGCCTCGATGACCCGGCGCGACGGCGGCCGGATGCGCACGGCGATGACCGCCTGGACCGGACGCCCGATGGCGCCGAGGTCGACGTCGAGGACCGCGCCACGGATCACGCCGCGGTCGTGCAGGGCCCGGGTGCGCTCCGACGCCGTGCTGGCCGAGACGCCTACGGTGGCGGCGACGTCGCGGTTGGTCCGCCGTGGATCGTCCTGCAGGGCGGCCAGGATCGCCCGGTCGACGGCGTCGAGGTGCGTCGTCATCGCTGTTCCGCCGTACGACGTACGGACTTCGACCCGTTAGGCACGAGTTCTGTATAGCGTCGCGCCGTGACCTCCGCACCTGCGCCGTCCACCGTGGGCTTCGCGCCCGACGAGATCGACACCGCCAACCCGACCCGCGCCGCCCGGCTCAAGTGGGTCGTGGTCGTCGACGGGTCGCTGCCCGCGGGCATCGCCGTCAACGCCGCGGTGTGCGTCGCCGCCGCGACCCAGGACGGCGTCGACGGGTTGCTCGGTCCCGACGCCGTCGACCCCGACGGCGGCGTGCACCCCGGGCTGCCCTGGGCCGGGTGCAGCGTGCTCGCCGCCGACGCCGCGACGCTCGCGGACCTGCGCACCCGCGCCCTGGCGGGCGGGGGTGTGTTCGTCGCGGACATGCCCGAGGCCGCGCAGACCACGCGCGTCTACGACGAGTACCGCGACGCCGTGGCCTCGACCGCCGCCACCGACCTGCGGCTCTACGCCGTCAGCCTGGTCGGGCCGAAGAACCGCGTCGCGAAACTCGTGAAGGGGCTGGAACTGCTGGGTGGGCCCGTCAGCGCCGAACCAGGCGTTGCCGCACCCGCCTGACGACCGTCGCCCGCAGCCGCTGCCACGCCGACGCCAACACCGGGCGGGCGCTGGGCCCGACCGCCGACCACGCGCCGAGGTCGAGGTGCTCGGTCCCGGTCAGGAACCGGGTGGCCCGGCCGGTACGAGCCCGCGCGCCGAGGGTGACCAGTCGACCGGCCGGGCCGACGACCGTCACGGTCACGCCGCTCGCGGCGAGGACGTCCGCCGCCCGCCGCACCGCACCCCGGACCGACGCCCGTGGGAGACCCGCCGGCAGCGCGGTGGAGCTCAGCACCGCCGCCACCGCGGCCGGGTCGGAGACCTCGACCCGGAGGTGGTCACCGTCGCCCGTGACCGCAACCGGACGACCGTCGATCTCGAGGCGCAGATCGGCCTGGACGGTCGTCCGGTTCGTCGGGAGCGTCACCGGTCGGAGACGCCCTCGGCGGTCGTGATGCGCAGCGTCCCGTTCAGCTTCCACGTCGCCCGCGGGGAGTCCGCGCCGGTCTCGCGGGGGACCTCGACGGTCATGTCGACGAACTCGTAGTTGATCGCGGCGCCCTTGCCGGTGAGGTAGGCCCACATCTCCTTGCCGAGGTCGGCGAACGAGGTGGTGCCGTGCTCCTTGATGTCGCGCGATCCGGTGGCGAGGTCTGCCATCTGGTGTCTCCCTGCGTGCGTCCGACCGAGGGTCGGTGGATCCGGTCCGGGATCCGGCGGGTGCCGGCAGGCAGATGTGGGCCTACCCGCTTCCAGGCTGCGTCGGACACCCTGTTTGAACGCGTTCAAGGCCGGGTATCGACCCTCTGGTTGCCGGAAACACGCTGGCAGGCGTCCGGCAACCACCCACACGTCGCCGCGGCCCCGAGCCCGGCATGATCGACGGCATGGACGCCCGCCGCCACGAAGAGACCGTGGTCGTCGCCCGCGACGCCGACGATCTGTACCACCTGGTGACCGACATCGCCCGCACGGGCGAGTGGAGCCCGATCTGCCAGACCTGCTGGTGGGACGACCCCGAGCGGGGTGCGGTGGTCGGTGCCACGTTCACCGGCCGGAACGTCACCCCCGACCGCACCTGGGAGACCCGCAGCCGGGTCGTCGCGGCCGAACCCGGGCGCGAGTTCGCCTGGGTCGTCGCCGACGGCTGGGTGCGGTGGGGCTACCGGTTTGCACCCGCCGAGGGCGGGACGGCCGTGACCGAGACCTGGGAGTTCACGCCGGCGGGTCTCACCGGCTTCGCGACGAAGTACGGCGAGGACGCACCCGCCCAGATCGAGAACCGCACCGACGCCGCGCGCACCGGGATCCCGGCCACCCTCGCGGCGATCAAGACCATCGCCGAGCGTTGAACGGGACGGACGCCGCTACGCCAGGTCGATCGTGACGTCGGCGACCACGGCGTCGAACTGTGACGCCCGCACCCGCAGGGTGAACGTCCACGGTCCGCTGACCGGGAGCACCACACCGGACGCGGTGAACAGTGGGCCGCCCTGCCACTCGAGGTCGACCTCGACCGGGCCGATGCCCCGCTTCTGCTGCAGGGCCGAGATCGAGACGTCCTCGACCTCGGTCGTCCCCGCCAGGCGCACCGAGATCCCCACCGCACCCCGCCGCGCGGGTGTGACGGTCACGGTCGCCGACTGCGACCCCCCGAGCGAGGCGGTCGTCGACGCCGGCCGGGTGGCGATCTCGGCGGCGTAAGCGGTCCGGGCCGGCGGTTCGGAGATCAGGACCGACGTCACCGCGAGCACACCCGCCATGACGACGGCCTCGACGACCAGTCCCCGCCGGACCGCCCGCACCGGCTCGTCGGTACGCAGCCACCACCGGGCCAGGGCACCGAGCCCGACCAGCACGAGGAACAGCGCGGACTTGACGATGACCAGGCGTCCGTAGGTGGTGTCGGTGAGCGCCGAGAACGACGACGTCTCCAGCCAGGCCTGGACGACCCCCGTGACCGCCACGACCACGACGCACCACACCGCGACCCGTGACAGCCGCCGCACCAGCACCGCGGCGGCGGGGTCGCCGTTCGGGACGACGACCGCGAGCAGCACGACCACCCCGCCGACCCAGGTGGTGACGGCGAGCAGGTGCAGCACGGTGCTCGGGAAGCTCAGCCAGACCGGCGGGCGCACCCGGGCGTGGCCGGCGGCCGCGAGCGCCCCGAGTGCGACGACCCACAGGACGGCGGCGGCACCGATGACCCGCTGCTGTGCAGGGTGCAACGGTTCGGTCATGCGCTCGATGCGGCGGGCCAACGTCAACACCCCGAGCAGGGCGACGATCACGACGAGCTGGGCGATCCCGAACGCCGAGCGCACGGTGTCGGCCAGCAGTGACCAGGGGGAGTCGGTGCTCCCCGCGCCCGCCACGTACGGCCCGTGCAGCAGCACCTGGATCACGCTGCCGGCCAGCGCGAGCAGCAGGCCACCCCGCACGACCACCCGCACGCGGCGGCTGTCCAGCACCCCGGCCCGGCGGCTGATCACCAGCCAGGCGCCCCCGGCGACCCCGAAGCCGATGAACCCGATGGCGGCGCCGGCGTCGAGGAAACCCTCGACCAGCGGGGAGGTCCCGGAGCCGACGTCGGTGGGCGAGACCGGCGTCCCGCCCGCGACCGTGAACGCGACCGTGCCCGAGACCGGGTGCCCGTCCGCCGAGACCACGCGGAAGCTGACCAGGTAGCCGGCCGAGCGGGGCAGCCCACTCTTCAGCGGGGCCTCGACGGTCCGGCCGTCGCCGCTCACCGTGGCCTTGCCGGACTCGACCTCCCCGCCGTTCCCGTCGACCACCTTGACGAAGCCCGGATCGAGCGTGACGGCCTCGTCGAAGGAGATCGACACGGTCGTCGGGGTCGTGGGGACGTCCGCGCCGTCGGCCGGGTTCGAGCCGGTGACGGTCGCGTGCGCCGCGGCGTCGGGCGCGCCGACCAGAGCCGTCAGCACCACCACGGCGAAGGCCGCGAGCAGCACGCACCAGCGGCGGGTCGCGGTCCTCACGCCACGTCGCGCGGGCGACGGTCCAACCGTGCCGACCACGTCCGCAGTGCCGACGACTCCTGCGCCGGGTCCGCGACGGCCGGGTCGACAGGGACACGTCCCGGCGGTCGCTTCGTTGCACGGTGCAACGCCAGGAGCAGGACCGCGCCGACCGCGACGGCCGCGTGGGTGGTGAGCCGCTCGAGCCCGACCCCGCCGTCGAGCAGATCGGCCACCGAGAGCGCCGCCAGGGCGACGACGAACGTCCCGATCGCGGCGAGGGCACCGCCGACCCGGGCCGGGCGTGCGGCGACCAGCAGCAGGGCGGCGGCCACGGCGAGGTTCCAGGCGCCCGCCTCGTGCGAGGCGTGGGCGGACATCGACATGCCGAGATCGTCGTGGAACAGCGAGGGCACGGCCACCGCGAGTTGGGCGACGCCGACGACCGCGAGCAGCCACCGCAGCACGGTCACCCGCCGGTGGGAACGCAGCGCGGGTCGCGCCACCGCGGCCAGGACCCGGTCGGCCAGATCGGCGGGGGCGCCGTCGGCCTCGCGCAGGCGCGCCCGGCGGGTGATGAGCTCGACGTCGCGTTGCCAGGCCCGGCAGTCCGCACAGGTCACGCGGTGCTCGTCGAGCGTCGCGGCGGGCGCGCCGGCCGGTTCGCCGTCCAGCGTCGCGGACGCGGCGTCCCGGTACTCCTCACACCTCACGCGGGTCCGGTCGCCCCGCCGCCCCGTTCGGTTCCCGGGCGCGGGGGGATGTGACCCGCGCCTCGCCCGGACCGTGGGTGGTTACCCTTCGGCTCGTGCCGACTCCCGCGCGCCGCCGCGCCACGCGCGAGGACGTGACGCCGTGGGACGCCGCGTCCGACCCGGTGACGACGGCGGCGCTGGCCGCCCGCGGGGGCAGCACCGCCGCGGCCGAGACCTTCGTGCGGTCCACCCAGGACGACGTGTGGCGGCTGTGCCGCTACCTCGGCCCCGCCGGTCAGGTCGACGACCTGGCGCAGGAGACGTACGCCCGGGCGTTCGCCGGGCTGCGCGGGTACGCGGGCCGCGCTCCCGCCCGCTCGTGGCTGCTGGGCATCGCCCGGCACGTCTGCGCCGACGCCGTCGGCGCGGCCGTCCGGGACCGAGGTCGCCGGGGTGGGCAGCAGCCGGACGAGGCGCCCTCGGCGGCCGCCCCGGACCACGCGGGCGCCGTGCACCTCGACCTGCTGCTCGGGGCTCTCGAACCCGAGCGGCGCGAGGCGTTCGTCCTCACCCAGGTGCTCGGGTTCGGCTACGCCGACGCGGCCGCGGTGTGCGGCTGCCCGGTCGGCACCATCCGATCCCGGGTCGCCCGCGCCCGCGACGACCTCCGGGCCGCGACGCTCGCCGACTGACCCCGGGAGCCGCGCGCCGTTCCGTCAGCCGGCCGCGGTGACGCGCGGGTCGGTCCGCAGCACCCGCTTGAGCAACTTCCCCGAGCCGTTGCGGGGGAGTTCCTCGACGAACAACACCCGCTTGGGCCGCTTGAAGGCGGCCAGCCGCGAGCGGGTGTGCTCGATGAGCGCGTCCTCGTCGGCCGTCTGACCGTCGCGGAGGACGACGAAGGCCGTCACGGCCTCGATCCACCGCTCGTGCGGGGTGCCGATCACCGCGACCTCGGCGACGGCCGGGTGGGTGTAGAGCGCGTCCTCGACCTCGCGGGAGGCCACGAGGACACCGCCGGTGTTGATGACGTCCTTGATCCGGTCGACCACGGTCACGTAGCCCTCGGCGTCCTTCACCACCATGTCGCCGGAGTGGAACCAGCCGTCGCGGAACGCGGCCTCGGTCTCCTCGGGCTTGTTCCAGTAGCCCTGGCACAGCTGCGGCGAGCGGTACAGCAGCTCACCGGCCGTGCCGGGGCCGACCTCGGCGCCGTCCTCGTCGACGATGCGGGTCTCGACGAACAGCACCTCGCGGCCGCACGACGCCGGCCGGTCGGTGTGCTCGGCGGGCTGCAGGACGGTCGCGAGCGGGCCGATCTCCGACTGGCCGAAACAGTTGTAGAGACCGGCGTCCGGACACCGTTCCTGCAACCGGTGCACGGTCGTCGCGGGCATGATCGACGCGCCGTAGCAGGCCTTGCGCAGCCCGGAGAGGTCGCGCGTCGCGAAGTCGGGGTGGTTGGTCAGCGGCACCCAGACGGTCGGGGCGAGGAACAGCTGGTGGATGCCGTCGGCCTCGACGCGCCGCAGGATCTCGGGCACGTCGGGGGCCGGCATGAGGTGGTTCTCGGCGCCGACCATGAGGTACGGCAACAGGAACACGTGCATCTGCGCCGAGTGGTAGAGCGGCATCGGGTGCAGCGGGACGTCGTCCTCGTGCAGCGACATCGCCACGATGCTCGACACGTACTCGTGCAGCAGCGCGCGGTGGGTCATGATCGCGCCCTTCGGACGCGACGTGGTGCCGGACGTGTAGAGCAGCTGGACGACGTCGGTCTCGCGCACCTCGACGTCCGGCGCGTCGACGTCACCGGTCGAGGCGTGGGCGAGCAGGGCGTCGTCGTCACCGTGCAGACCCAGCAGCGGCGTCGCGGGCGGCACCACGGGTGCGACGGTCTCGCGCAGATCGGGATCGGCCAGCACCAGGCTCGCGCCGCAGTCCTCGACCAGGTACCGCAGTTCCTCGCCGAACAACGCGTAGTTGATCGGCACGTGGACCAGCCCGGCGCGGGCGCACCCGAGGTAGGCCAGCAGGTACGCGTCGGAGTTGCGGCCGTAGGTGGCGACCCGGTCGCCCGGCGAGAGGCCCTGCCCGAGCAGCCAGACGGCGGTGCGGGTCACGGCATCGTCGAGTTCGGCGTACGTCCAGGACCGCTCGACCCCGGGGCCGGCCCGGAACGTCAACGCGGTGCGGGCGGGATGACGGCCGGCGCTGCGCCGGACGACGTCGTCGACGGTGCTGGAGGTGACGTCCATCCGCCCGTCTCTACCGTTCGGGGACGCCCGCGTCCAGTTCCGGGTGGTGGAGCGGCCGCAGGCTGATCCAGCGCACGCTCACCAACCCGAACAGCACGATGAGGGCGGACAGGCCGAACACGAGACCCCACGTGGCGTGGTCGACCAGCGCGCCGACGATCGGTGGCGCCACGATCCCGGCGAGGCCGAAGCCGGTGTTCATCAGGCCGCTCGCCGTGCCGCTGTGCTGCGGTGCGATGTCCATGGGGATGGTCCAGAGCGGCGAGTTGCACAGTTCGAGGAAGAAGAACGCGATCCCGAGGCAGACGGTGATGGCGACGGCGTCGGACAGGAAGATCACCGGCGTCACGAACACGGCGGTGCCCCCGAGCCCGATGACCAGTCCGGTCTTCCGGCTGCGCCCGATGTTGGCGGTCCGGACCAGCAGGCGGTCGACGAGCATGCCGCCGAGCCAGTCGCCCGCCACCCCGCCGATCAGCGTCGCCATGGTGAACAGTGCCGACTTCTGCAGGTCCAGCCCGAACCGGTCGGAGAAGAACGACGGCATCCACGTGAGGTACAGCCAGAGCATCCAGCCGTAGCAGAAGTCGGTCAGGGTGACCGGGAGGATGCGGGGGACCAGCCGCCGCCACGGCACCTTCTCGGTGGCCTTGCTGGTGTCGGGGGTGTCGGCGAGTTCGCGCAGTTCGGTGTCGTGGACGTGCGGGTGGTCGCGCGGGCGGTCCCGGAAGTAGACCAGCCAGATGATCCCCCAGATCATCCCGGCGGCGCCCGCGACGATGAACGACCCGCGCCAGCCCAACGGTTCGAACGCGATGAGGGCCGACACGATGACCGGGGCGAGCGCGTTGGAGCCGCGGGAGGCGGCGTGGACGATGCCCTGGCCGAAGCCACGGCGGTCGACCGGCAACCAGGTCGACATCGCGCGGGTGGCGGTGGGGAACGCGGTGCCCTCGGCGACTCCGAGCAGGAACCGGACGACCAGCAGCGCGATCAGGCCGTTGACCAGGCCGGTGAGGACGGTGAGCATCCCGCACGCCACCGAGACGATCACCAGGGTCCGTCGGGCGCCGCCCTTGTCACCGAGGAACCCGCCGAAGCCCTGCAGCAACGCATAGGGCAGGGCGAACGCCGAGATGGCGAGGCCGAACTGGAAGTCCGAGAGCCCGAGGTCGGCCTTGAGCCCGTTCGGGCCCGCGGTGGAGATGTTGACCCGGTCGAAGTACAGGATCGCGTAGAGCGCGCACAGCAGCAGCAGGACGTTCCCGCGCACCCGGTGACGCAGTGGGGTCGGCGTGTCGGTGGTCGACACGGAACTGGCGGTCACGGATGTCGAGTGTGCCCAGCGGTGGCCCCTCGCACGCGTTCGGCGCTCAGTGACCCGGGACGCCCAGCACCCGGTCCAGGTGCTCGTTGGTGAAGCGGCGGTCGGGGTCGAGGCGGTCGCGGACGGTGAGGAAGTCGCCGAACCGCGGGTAGAGCCGAGCGAAGTCGTCGGCGACCAGGGAGTGCAGCTTGCCCCAGTGCGGCCGGCCGTCGTGGTCGCGCAGGACCGCCTCGACGGCGGTGAACCACGGGGCGTGGTCGCGACGGGCGTACTGGTGGAACGCGACGTAGACGTTGGCGCGCTCGTGGCCGGTGGACAGCCACACGTCGTCGGGGGCGGCGACCCGCACCTCGACGGGGAACGCCACCCGTTCGCCGCTGCGGTCCAGCCAGGCCTGCGCCGCGGTGAGCACGGGTTCGAGGGCGGCGCGGGGGATCGCGTACTCGGTCTCCCGGAACACCACCCGGCGCGGTGAACAGAAGACCCGGTGCGAGGTGTCGACGTACTCGCGGGCCGACAGCGCGCGGGCCGCGAACCGGTTCAGGCGGGGGATGATCGCCGGCGCCCGGGTGGCGATGCGGTTCGCCTGCTCGAACACGGAGTTCGACATGAGTTCGTCGTCGAACCAGGCGCGTGCACGGTGCAACGGTCGGGGCGGGCCGTCGACCCGGTCGTTGGTCTTGGTCAGCACCCGCCGGGTGTGCGGGAACCAGTAGAACTCGGCGTGGTCGTGGCTGCCGACCCATTCGTCGAAGCCCTCGAGGGTCTCGTCGAGCCCGGCCGGGCGTTCGACGGCGCGCAGCAGGAACGACGGCTCGCAGCGGAACGTCACGGCGGTGGTGATCCCGAGCGCGCCGAGGCCGACCCGGGCGGCCTGGAACTCGTCGCCCTCGGTGAGGTGGCGGACGGTGCCGTCGGCGGTCAGCAGGTCCAGGCCGACCACCATCGCGGCGAGGCCGGTGAACCGGGCGCCGGTGCCGTGCGTGCCGGTGGCGATGGCCCCGGCCACGCTCTGGGCGTCGATGTCACCGAGGTTCGGCAGGGCGAGGCCCTGCTCCGCGAGCAGGCGGTTGGCCTCGGCGATGGTCGTGCCTGCGAGCAGCGTCGCGGTGCACCGCGCGTGGTCGACGTCGACCAGGCCCGAGAGCCGGTCGAGGTGCACGAGCACGCCGTCGGTCACGCCGATGGGTGTGAACGAGTGGCCGGACCCGATGGCCTTGATCCGGCCCGTCGTTCCGGTGACCACGGCTCGCAGTTCCTCGATGTCGGCCGGCCACACCGTCCGCATGGGGCTGGCGTGGGCGGTACCCGCCCAGTTCTGCCACGTAGCCGCCATGGGAGAGGAGTTTCATCTGGACGCGCGTCCAGTGTCAACCATTCGGCCCACCGTCTTGACCCATCGGGCCGGCAGGGAAAGGATTCGCGACGTGCCCGACCGCCTGCGGATGTCCGAGCGCCGTGACGCTCTCGTCGCCGCCGCGCTCGCGCTGGCCGAACGCGAGGGCCTCGCGGCCGTCACCGTGCGCGAGGTGGCGCGGGAGGCGGACGTCTCGACCGGTGTCGTGCACTACTGCTTCACCGACAAGGACGACCTGCTGGCCGCGATGGCGGCGCGGTTGGTGCGGGAGTTGCGGGCGGCCGCGACCGTCTCGGTCGGCGGCGGGAAGCTCGAGGACGTCCTGCTCAGCGGCATCCGCAGCCTCTGGCGCACGTTGGAGCGGTCCGGCGACCGGCAGCTGCTGACGTACGAGATCACCCTGATGGCGCTGCGGCAGGAGCCGCTGCGGGACGCGGCCCGCCGGCAGTACGAGGAGTCTCACGCCGCGGTGCGTGATTTCCTCGTCGCAGCCGAAGGTTCCACGGGACGGCGGTGGCGGGTGCCGGTCGACCAGGTCGCCGCCTTCGTCCTGGCCCAACTCGACGGCGTCGTGCTGCGGTGGTTGGTCGACCGTGACACCCGGACCGCGCGTCGCGGCCTCGAGACCCTCGCGCGGTTGGTCGTCGGGCTCGCGGAACCCGCGCCGTGACGGCCGTGCGAGCGGTCGTCGTCGCGCCGCACTGGCGATCGGCGCGCTGGGCGACCTCGGCCGCGTTCGGGGCCCAGGGGCTGCTGTTCGCGGTGCTGCTCACGCACCTGCCGCAGTTCAAGGACCGGTGGGGGATCGGCGACACCACCGTGTCGTTGCTGGTGCTCGTGGTGTCACTGCTCGCAGGGGCCGGCAGCGTCGGCGCGGAGACGTTGGCCCGCCGCGCCTCGAGCGCGGTCGCGCTCCGGATCGGGCTGGCCACGATCGTCGTCGCGTCGGTCGCTGTGGCCCTGGCACCCGACCTGCCGGTGTTCGTCGCGGGTTTCGCGCTCTACGGGCTCGGCCTCGGGGCGGTCGACGCCGGGTCCAACATGCAGGCGGTCGCGGTGCAGCACGGCTACGGCCGCAGCATCCTGACCTCGTTCCACGCGGTGTGGTCGGCAGCGGGCATCCTCGGGGCGCTGTGGGTCGCGCTCTCGGAGCGGATCGACCTGCCGTTGAGCGCCTCGGTGCTCGCCGGATCGGTGGCCGTCGCCGTACTGGCGGTGGTCTCGGGCCGATCGCTGGCGTCGGGCCGATCGCTGCATGATGCAACCGTGCCCGGTGACGCCCCGCTCACCGTGCCGTGGCGTCCGGTGCTGTTGCTCGGTGCGGCGATGGCCTGCTTCTACGTCGCCGACGGCGCCACCTCGAACTGGTCGGCCATCTACCTCCACGACACGCTCGGCGCGACCGACACCGTCGCCGCCTTCGCCTACGCCGCCTACCAGGCGACCTCGGTGCTGGCCCGGCTCGGCGGCGACCACGTGGTGCGTCGCGCCGGGATCGTCGCCACCGTGCGGCTGGCGGCGGTGGTCGGGACGCTCGGACTGCTGGTCGTCGTCGTCGCCCCCGGGCCGCTCGTGGCCATCGTCGGTTTCGGCGTCGTCGGTGTGGCTCTGCCCGTCGTCGCGCCGCTGTGCTTCTCCGCGGCCGGGGCCCTGGCGCCGGGCGGCGCGGACGCCGTCGTCGCCCGAGTGAACGTCTTCAACTACCTCGGCGCGGTCGTGGGCGGGGTGTCGGTCGGGTTGATCGGCGCCGGCTCGCTGCGCGTCGGTTTCGTCCTGCCCCTGGTGCTCGCCGCGGTGCTGCTCGGGCTCGCGCGGGCCTTCGCCACCCGACCCGTAGGGGTCGACCGAGGAGATGTGGTCACGTGAACGCTCCGGTCCGGACACCGTTGCACCCGGTGCGCGTCGAAGGCGACGCGGTCGAGGCGGTCGCGGCGGCCTGCGAGGGGCTCGACGGGCCCGTCCTGGCGCTGCACGTGCCGACGTTGCGGCGCAACGCCGCCGACCTGGTCCGCCGCGCGGGCGGCACACCGATCCGCATCGCGTCGAAGTCGGTGCGGGTGCGGTGGGTCCTGTCCGACGTCCTCGGCCGCACCGGGGTGCAGGGGGTCATGGGCTACTCGCCGCGTGAGGCGCGCTGGTTGGTCGACCACGGGATCGAGGATGTCCTGCTCGGGTACCCGTCGGTCGACCGCGCCGGCCTGGCATCGTTGCATGGTGCACCGGTCACGCTGATGGTCGACGACGTCGCGCAGTTGGACTTCGCGCCGCCGGGCGCCTCGGTCTGCCTCGACGTCGACGCCTCGCTGCGGCTGGGACGGGTCCACCTCGGGGTGCGTCGATCACCCCTGCGGACGCCCGAGCAGGTGGCCGCGCTCGCGGGTCGGGTCGCGGCGCGCGGATTCCGGGTGCGGGGCGTCATGTTCTACGAGGCGCAGGTCGCGGGGCTGCCCGACACCTCTGCGGCCGTCCGGCTGGTCAAGCGGCTGTCGTTGCGCGATCTCGCCATCCGCCGGGCCGCGGTGGTGCGGGCGGTCACCGCCGAGGTCGGCCCGCTCGACCTGGTCAACTCCGGCGGCAGCGGCTCGGTGGCCGCCAGCGCGTCGGACCCGGTGGTCACCGAGGTCACCGCGGGCTCCGGGCTCTACGTCCCGACCCTGTTCGACGGCTACCGCAGCTTCCGGCCCGACCCGTCGCTGTTCTTCGCCCTGCCGGTGGTGCGGCGACCGACCCCGGGCGTCGTCACCGCGGCCTACGGGGGCTACGTCGCGTCCGGGCCGCCGGGGAGCAGTCGGGTGCCGACCCCGGTGTGGCCGCGCGGGCTGGGGCTGCTGCGCGCCGAGGCCGCGGGCGAGGTGCAGACCCCGCTGCGCGGTGGGAGCGGGCTGCACGTCGGTGACGCCGTCTGGTTCCGGGCCGCCAAGGCGGGGGAGGTGTGCGAGCGGTTCGACGCCGTGCACCTGGTCGACGACACCCCGGACGGCCCGGCCGTCGTCGACGTGGTGCCGACCTACCGGGGCGAGGGGCGGACCTTCGGCTGAGGCCGGAGGTCTCAGGTTGGCAGCTGGGCGTACGTGCCGCGGTGGAAGGCGAGCGGGCCGACCTCGCTGACCGCGCCGAGGTGCTCGACGTGCCCCGCGACGATCGTGTGGTCACCGCCGTCGTACTCGCGCCAGAGCGTGCAGTCGATCCACGCCACCACCCCGTTGAGCTGCGGCGAGCCCAGCGGGGAGGCCGACCAGGCGACGCCGTCGAACCGGTCGCCGGGCCCGGCGAACCGGGCCGAGAGGTCGGCCTGGCCCTGGGCGAGGACGTTGACGCAGAACCGCCCGATGTCGCGGATCCGCGGCCAGGTGCTCGAGGTCCGCGCCGGGAAGATGGCGATGAGCGGGGGTTCGAGTGACAGTGACGAGAACGACTGGCAGGTGAAACCGACCGGTTCGCCGTCGTCGTCCATCGCGGTGACGACCGTGACCCCCGAGAGGAAGTGGCCGAGCACGGTCCGCATGACGTCGGGGCGCACCTCGTCCGGGCATTCGGTCACGCCCTGAGCGTAGGACGCCCGCAACCCCTGACCCCCGGTACCCTGGGCGGTGTGACCTCGTTCGCCGCGCCCGCACCACGGGCGGCCACCGGCGGACCCCGCGACCCCTCCGGCCTCGCCCGGCTGGCCGCGGTGGTGTTCTGGATCGTCCTCCCGGCGTTGTGCGTGACCGGCATCGTCCTGGGCGTCGCGACCTGGACCGAGCACGCGCACCGCCAGGTGCCGGGGATCCCCGGCACGTTCCTCGTCGACAACCGCAGTTGCGGCGGCACCGTCTGCCTCGCGACCGGCACCTTCACCTCCACCGACGGCAACCTCGTCATCGGTCCGCTCACCGGCGTCGCCGGTTGGACCCAGGACAGCGCGCACACGGTCGTCTACGACCCGTCGACTCCCGACGTCATCGTCCCGTTGCCCACCCGCTGGAACCCGACGGCGGCCATCGCGTCGCTGACGGGTGCGACGGTGCTCCTGCTCGCCTGGGGTTGGCTCGCCTTCGGAGGCCGTCGGCCCCACCCCGCTCCCGGTCCGGCACTCGCCTGACCGTCACGCGTTCCACCTCTCCACGCTCGAAAGGCCCCTTCATGACCGGCTCCACCGCGTCCCGCGACGATCTGCGCAACGTCGCGATCGTCGCCCACGTCGACCACGGCAAGACCACCCTGGTCGACGCGATGCTCTGGCAGTCCGGTGCGTTCACCGCGCACCAGGAGGAGTCCGGCGACGTCAACGAGCGCGTCATGGATTCGATGGACCTCGAGCGCGAGAAGGGCATCACGATCCTCGCGAAGAACACGGCCGTCGAGCACAAGATGGCGTCCGGCCAGGTCGTCACCGTCAACATCATCGACACCCCGGGCCACGCCGACTTCGGCGGCGAGGTCGAGCGCGGGCTCTCCATGGTCGACGGCGTCGTGCTGCTCGTCGACGCCTCCGAGGGCCCCCTGCCGCAGACCCGTTTCGTGCTGCGCAAGGCGCTCGAGGCCAAGCTCCCCGTCATCCTCGTGATCAACAAGACCGACCGACCCGACGCCCGCATCGCCGAGGTCGTCGACGAGGCCTACGAGCTGTTCCTCGACCTCGACGCCGACGAGCACCAGATCGAGTTCCCGATCGTTTACGCCTCGGCCAAGAACGGGAAGGCGTCGCTGACCCGTCCCGAGGACGGCGGCATCCCGGACTCGCCCGACCTCGAACCGCTGTTCGAGACGCTGATGACGGCCATCCCGGCGCCGGTGTACACCGAGGGCGCGGCGCTGCAGGCGCACGTCACCAACCTCGACTCCTCGCCGTACCTCGGCCGGCTCGCGCTCTGTCGCGTGCACAACGGCACGATCACCAAGGGCCAGCAGGCCGCGTGGTGCCGCGCCGACGGCACGATCGAGCGGGTCAAGATCACCGAGCTGCTCATGACCCAGGCGCTCGAGCGCGTGCCCGCCGAATCGGCCGGCCCCGGCGACATCATCGCCATCGCCGGCATCCCGGACATCACCATCGGCGAGACCCTCGCCGACGTCGAGAACCCCGTGCCGTTGCCGGTCATCACCATCGACGAGCCGTCCATCTCGATGACCGTCGGCATCAACACCTCGCCCCTCGCCGGCCAGAGCGGCAAGAAGCTCACCGCCCGCCTGGTGAAGAACCGCCTCGACGCCGAGCTCGTCGGCAACGTGTCGATCCGGGTCGAGCCGACCGAGCGTCCGGACACCTGGGAGGTCCAGGGCCGCGGCGAGTTGCAGCTGGCGATCCTCGTCGAGCTCATGCGGCGCGAGGGCTTCGAGCTCACGGTCGGCAAGCCGCAGGTCGTCACCAAGCTGGTCGACGGCAAGGTGCACGAACCGATGGAGCGGATGACCATCGACGCGCCGTCGGAGTACCAGGGCGTGCTCATCCAGCTGCTGGCGCTGCGCAAGGGCCGGCTGGAGCAGATGACCGACCACGGCACCGGCTGGATCCGGATGGAGTACATCGTCCCCGCCCGCGGGCTCATCGGCTTCCGCACCGAGTTCCTCACCGAGACCCGCGGCACCGGCCTGCTGCACCACATCCACGAGGGCTACGCGCCCTGGCACGGGGAGCTGCGCACCCGCTCCTCGGGCTCGCTGGTCGCCGACCGCAAGGGCCCGACCACCGGCTACGCCCTGGCGAACCTGCAGGAGCGCGGCACGATGTTCGTCGGCCCCGGCACCGAGGTGTACGAGGGCATGATCGTCGGCGAGAACTCCCGCGCCGACGACATGGACGTGAACCCCACGAAGGAGAAGAAGCTCACGAACGTGCGGGCCTCGTCCTCCGACGTGCTGATCCCGCTCATCCCGCACCGTCAGCTCTCGCTGGAGCAGTGCCTGGAGTTCTGCCGCGAGGACGAGTGCGTCGAGGTCACCCCCGACATCGTCCGGATCCGCAAGGTCCACCTCTCGGCCCAGGACCGCGAGAAGGCCCGCGGCCGCGCCCGCGCCGCCTCGAAGGGCTGACGCGGGCGGTCCGGCCGGGCTCAGAAGGTCCCCGGCTGAGGGCGGGACCACCAGCGCACCACCGCAAGGTCGTGGTTGGTGGTCTGAGCGTCGCTCCGTGACGATCTGCGCGACGCTCAGACCACCTTCCGCGGCGGCAGGTGCTGCCACGGACGCTGCACCGCCCGCCAGCGACGCGGGCCGGTCTTCACGGCGCCGCGGGCAAAGGCGCGCTCGATACGGGCCCGGACCACGTCGAACGGCTCCAGGTCGTCCCAGACCCACCGGGCGATCTCGAGGCCGAGGTCCCGCAACGCGTCCTCGCGCAGCTTCTCCGCGGTGAGGCTGCGGAAGCCGTCGTACTTGCCCAGGCCGTCGGCCTCACCGATCACCCCGAACTCCGGCCAGTAGAAGTCGGCCCGACCGACCAGGCGTCCCGAGAGGGTGAGGATGTCGACCTGCGTCAACGGCGCGGGCAGGCCGGCGACCGCCATCCGGTGACGGCTCCGCGACTCGAGCACGCTCTCCGAGCGCGCGTCCGCGAACTCCACCGCGGATCGCGCCCGGTCGACGCGCGGCCGTCCCCGCGCCTGTCGTACCGCGTGGTCCAGCCGCTCACGCGCGCCCAGACGCGTCCGCAACGCGGAGTCGGCCACGACGACACCTGCCTCGACGCCGAACTCGCGCGCGACGTCGACGACGGTGCGCCCCGGCGCGGTCACCAGCAGGTCGACACCCAGGACAGCCGTCGCCGAGGGTGGCAGGTCGGCCCGGTGGGCGTGGACGCCCTCGATCGCGCTGACCGCCGTTCCGCTGTGGGTCACGCACGGGTGCGGCTCGGGTGCCCAACTGTCGATCCGGGCCAGGCGGGCGGCGGCGAGATGGCTGACGTGGACGCCGTGGTTCGCCACGGCCGCGCCCACCGCGCGCTGGGCGAGCAACTCGGTGGGCCGACCAGGGCCGTCGAGCGGCGGCACCGCGAAGACGCCCGGCCGCAGCCGGATCAGGCGGCCAGCTCGTACGGCGTGCCGCAACGCCGACGGCGTCCAGCCCTCCGCCTGCGCCTCGGCCACCGTGAACACCCCGCACCTCCACACGGCGGGGCTCGGAACGGGTCGCATCCGCCCAGGCTCTCGGAGATCCGCACATCGACCGTTCCGTCATCCACAGGCGCCGGCGTCGTCCACAGATCGGGAGTGGGGCTTGCCAACGGCCCATGCGTCCGGATGGTGGTCGAGGCGTCGCGCCAGCCGTCCGATGATGACGCTCGGACCACCATCCGCGGGCGCGGCGGGATCGCCGAGCCTGTCCAGCGGCGGGGGAGCGGGGTTAAGGTCGGCGGGTGCGGTTGGACGTGGGGACCACGATCTTCGCGGAGATGTCGGCGCTCGCGGTGGCGACCGGGTCAATCAACCTCGGTCAGGGGTTCCCGGACACCGACGGGCCGCGGCAGCTGCTCGAGGACGCCGTGGCGGCGATCCGGTCGGGGGAGCACAACCAGTACCCGCCGGGGCCGGGGATCCCGGAGCTGCGGCGGGCGGTGGCGGCGCACCAGTGGCACCACTACGGCCTCGAGGTCGACCCCGACACCGGCACGCTCGTGACCGCGGGCGCGACCGAGGCAATCGCGTCGGCCGTGTTGGGGCTCACCGACCCGGGCGACGAGGTCGTGATGTTCGAGCCGTACTACGACTCCTACGCCGCGACCGTCACCCTCGCCGGGTGCACCCGGAAGGTCGTGACGCTGCGCCCGCAACCGGCCGCGGCGGGCGCACCCACCCACTGGACGTTCGACCCCGACGAGCTGCTCGCTGCGGTCACGCCGCGCACCCGGCTCATCCTGCTCAACACCCCGCACAACCCGACGGGGATGGTGTTCAATGACGCCGAG
This sequence comes from Jatrophihabitans sp. YIM 134969, assembly GCF_054456675.1. Taxonomy (NCBI): domain Bacteria; kingdom Bacillati; phylum Actinomycetota; class Actinomycetes; order Jatrophihabitantales; family Jatrophihabitantaceae; genus Jatrophihabitans; species Jatrophihabitans sp. YIM 134969. Next base: position 72,371 of record NZ_JBTJEQ010000007.1, on the reverse strand, counting down.
CTCGAGCAGGTCGCCGATGTTGCACGCAGCAACGATCTGGTCGTCGTGAGCGACGAGGTCTACGAACACCTGGTGTTCGACGGCCGGCACCGGCCGATCGCGACGCTCGACGGCATGGCCGAACGCACGTTGACGATCGGCAGCGCGGGCAAGACCTTCAGCGTCACCGGGTGGAAGATCGGGTGGGCCACGGGTCCGGCCCATCTCGTCACTCCGACGCGAGGGGTCAAGCAGTTCCTCACGTACGTCAACGGCGGCCCGTTCCAGCCGGCCGTCGCGCACGCGCTCGAGACCACCACCGACCACGACTACGCGGCCGTGGCGGCGGATCTGGCCGCTCGACGCGACCTGTTCTGTGACGGTCTGCCGGACGTCATGCGCCCGCAGGCGACGTACTTCGCGACGGTCGACGTCCACCGCAGCGGGGTCGAACACTGCCGCGAACTGCCCGAGCGCGCCGGTGTCGTGGCCATCCCGTCGAGCGTGTTCTACGACAGCGACGAAGGAGACTCGTACGTGCGGTTTGCCTTCTGCAAACGTCCCGAGGTGCTGCAGGAAGCCCGACGACGACTGGGAGAACTCGTGTCGACCGGTGGTGCGGCGTGAAGGTGGCGGCAGTCCAACACGACATCGTGTGGGAGGACCCGAAGGCGACGACCACCGCGCTCGCCGACCCGGTCGCACAGGCGGCCGGGGGCGGCGCCCGGCTGGTCGTGCTGTCCGAGATGTTCGCGACCGGCTTCTCGATGGCGCCCGAACGCATCGCCGAGCCCGAGGACGGCTTCATCGCGACCTGGATGCGCGAGCAGGCCGCGGCGAACCGTTGCTGGGTGCTCGGATCCATCGCCCAGACCGCGAGCGGCGGGAACGTCGGTCACGACAAACCCGCGAACGTCGCGGTCCTCGCCGGACCGGACGGGGAGGTGCACCGCTACGCCAAGATCCACCCGTTCAGCTACGGAGGCGAGGACGAGCACTACCGGGCGGGCGACCGCACGCTGACCGTCGACGTCGAGGGCACGCGGGTCTCGGTGTTCGTCTGTTACGACCTCCGTTTCCCTGACGTCTTCTACGCCGTGGCCGACCAGACCGACCTCTACGTCGTCCCGGCGAACTGGCCGGCCGTCCGACAGGAACCCTGGCGGGCGTTGCTCCGTGCCCGCGCCATCGAGAACATGGCCTACGTCGTCGGGGTGAACCGGGTCGGCACCGCACCGGGCGCGAAGCGTGACGTCGCGTACGGCGGCGCCAGCGTGATCGTGGACCCGGTCGGCACCCGGCTCGTCGAGGCCCGTGACGTCGCCACCACCCTGGTCGCCGAGGTGGACCCGGCGGTCGTGGCCGCCGCACGCGAACGCTTCGGCTTCCTCGCCGACCGCACGACGGCGTGGACCACCACCCCGCCCGCGTGAGCGGCGCGTGAGACGCCCCGAGCCGGGGTTCGCGCGGTTCCCACGGCATCCGGTGCTGCGCGTGAACGACCTGATCCCGCCCTCGGTGCACGTCGCGGACGTCCACGCCGCACTTGCCGTCCGCGGGGTGCCGGTGGGCGACCGCGACGTTCCCGTGGGCCCCACGGTGCGCGCGCTGGTCGTGCCGACCTCGGCCGGCACGCTCGTCACGCTCGAACGTCGTGGCACGTGGACATCGCCCCGTCCGGTGGTCCTGGGGCGCCTCAGCCGGCTGTCCGCGGAGATCGCCCACGACCTCCGCGCGAAGGCCGGAACCCCGGACGAACCCGGACAGAACCGGGCAGTCGGACGGCATCTCACGGGGTGACGAAACGGTCACGATAGGGATACGAAGTATCCCCGGCCGGTGTCGGCCGACGTCCGAGGAATAACCTCTTGCGGTCCCTGGCGTACGGCTGTCGTGGTCCGCGAAAGTCTCTCGAGACCACCGGAACCAGGGCATCGCGAGCCCCCCGGCCGCCCGTCGTCAGACCGTCCACCGAAGGAGTAGCCGCACCGATGACACCGCCCCTCGACCGTCGCGAGACCGCACTGCCCGGAGCCCCGGGTCTGTCGGGCGACGGGCGTCGGCCCGGCTCCGGTGAAGGCGACGTCGCCGCGTGAACATGCCACTGGGCGCCATCGACGCCACCGAGGAAGCCAGCGCCACCGAGATCGAGGACACCGGCGGCACCATGGGCGGTGCGCCGGACGGCGGCAAGGACAAGGTCGCCGGCCGCTCGCCGACCCAGCTCGCGTGGGCGCGGCTCAAGCGCGACAAGGTCGGCTTCACAGCACTGGTCCTCGTCATCGTCTTCACGGTCGCGGCGATCCTCTCGCCGATCCTGCGTGCGGCGGGGGTCCTCGACCCGTACACGTTCCACCCGGACCTCATCAAGGGCTTCGGCTCGATGCCGACCGGCGCCTTCGGCGGTGCGTCGTGGGGTCACCCGTTCGGCGTCGAACCGCAGACCGGTCGCGACGTCCTCTCGCGGGTCGTGCTGGGCATCGCCTTCTCGCTGATGATCTCGACCGGCGCGATCATCCTGAGCTCGGTGATCGGCATGGCCGTCGGCATCGTGTCGGGCTACATGGGCGGGGCGACCGACTTCTGGCTCGGCCGGATCATGGACATCGTCCTGAGCTTCCCGCAGCTGCTGATGCTGTTGGCGCTCTCGGCGGTGCTGAAGGACCGGATCACCTCGCTCGGGGTGCCGTCCGGCACGCCGACCGACGCGGTCTACCTCATCTTCGTGCTGGGCTTCTTCGGCTGGCCGTACCTCGCGCGCATCATCCGCGGGCAGGTGCTGACGATGCGCAGCCGCGAGTTCGTCGAGGCCGCGCAGAGCCTCGGCGCGACCCGGCGCCGCATCTGGATCAAGGAGATGCTGCCGAACCTGTGGGCGCCGCTCATCGTGTTCGTGTCGCTGCAGCTCCCGCTCAACATCGGCGCGGAGGCGGCGCTGTCGTTCCTCGGCGTCGGTCTGCAGTCGCCGACCCCGAGCCTCGGCAACATCCTCAACGACTCGGTGTCGTACTCGACGGTCGACCCGGCGTACTTCTACCTGCCGGGCATCGTGCTCGTGCTGGTCGTGCTGTCGTTCAACCTCCTCGGTGACGGCCTGCGCGACGCCCTCGACCCGAAGTCGACGCGGTGACCGTGTCGATCCGGATGGTCGACGCCCCCTCTACTCATGGCGGGACACCCGTCCCGTTCTGATGGGTCGCCACAAGCGGCCCCCGATCAACACGAAAGGTTGCATGGTGAGAAACAGGACTCGCCTCGGCACCGCCGTCCTCGTGGCGGGCCTCGGTGTCTCGGTGCTGAGCGCATGCGGTTCGGGCGGTGGTGGCGGGAACGGTGACAGCTCGTCGGCGTCCTCGGACAAGAAGGGCGGCACGCTCTTCTACACGACCGGTACCCGCAACGTGGAGCACTGGGACCCGCAGCGCGTGTACATCGGCCGTGACATCGCGAACTCGTCGCGCCTCTTCACCCGCACCCTGGTGCAGTACGGCACCGGTGCCGGCCCGGAGAGCAACGAGCTGCACCCCGACCTCGCCACCGACACCGGCACGGCGTCGGACGGCAACAAGACGTGGACCTTCACGCTGAAGGACAACGTCAAGTGGCAGGACGGCTCGGTCGTGAGCTGCGACGACGTCAAGTACGGCATCTCCCGTACCTTCGCCGTCGACGTCATCACCGGTGGCCCGAACTACGCCATCCAGTTCCTCGACATCCCGACCGCCTCGGACGGCTCCAGCGCGTACAAGGGCCCGTACACCAAGGTCGGCCAGGCGGACTACGACAAGGCCGTCACCTGCGACGGCCAGAAGCTCACCTTCAAGCTGAAGAAGTCGGTCCCCGACTTCAACTTCGCCACCACGCTGCCGGCCTTCGCGCCGTACAAGGCCTCGCAGGACAAGGCGGCGCAGAGCAACTTCGCCGTCTTCTCCGACGGCCCGTACATGCTCGACGGCACCTGGACCGAGGGCAAGGGCGGCACGTTCGTCCGCAACCCCAACTACGACCCGTCGACCGACGACACGTCGATCCGCAAGGCGCTCCCGGACAAGATCACCTTCCTCGAGGGCCTCGCCACCGAGACGGTGTTCGACCGTCTGCTCGCCGACAGCGGTGACGACCAGTACCTGGTCACCGACCGCGTCGCGCCGCCCGCGTACCTCGCGCGCGTCGCGCAGCAGAAGGACCGGTTCACCTCGCCGGCGTCGCCGTTCGTCGACTACCTGCTGCCGAACTTCAAGACCGTCACCAACCCGTTGGTGCGTCAGGCCATCGCCGTCGCGACCGACCGTTCGGGCTACATCACCGCCGAGGGTGGCGAGGCTGTCGCCAAGCCCGCCTACGGCCTGGTGCTCCCGGACATCGGCGAGGCCGGTGGCTACAAGCAGTTCAAGGCGTACGACGTCCCCGACACGGGTGACCCGGACAAGGCGAAGGCCCTGCTCCAGCAGGCCGGCGTCAAGATCCCCTACCCGCTGCGTCTCACCTACAGCGGTGGCACCCCGACCTCGGACAAGCAGGCGGCGGCGCTGAAGGCGGCCTACGACAAGGCCGGCTTCAACGTCACCCTCAACGGTCTGGCCGACACGTACTACAGCGTCATCCAGAGCCCGGAGAACGCGCAGACGTACGACCTGACCTGGGCCGGCTGGGGTGCTGACTGGCCGAACGCCTCGACGGTCATCCCGCCGCTGTTCGACAGCCGCGTGAACCTGTCGGCGCAGTCGAACGGCCAGGACTACGGCTACTACGACAGCGACGAGACCAACGCCAAGATCGACGAGGCGTACGCCACCTCGGACGACGCGGCGCGTGCCAAGATCTGGGGCGACCTGGACGAGTCCTTGGCCAAGGAGGTCGCGTACATCCCGCTCGACAACCCGGCGTTCCCGCGTCTGCACGGGTCGAAGGTCACCAACTACGTCGAGTCCGCCTCGACCAACGGTTACCCGGACCTCGGGCAGCTCGGCGCTGCGTGACGTCCTAGTCACCTAGCAGGGCACCACCGTTCCACCCGGGCGGCGGGTGGCCGACACCTCGTCGGTCACCCGCCGCCCGTGGCGCCCCACCGTCCCGCAGAGAGGGGTCCGCCCGGCGATCCCGGGCCTCCAGCATGTTCTTCTACGTCATCCGTCGCCTGATCGGCGCCGTTCTGCTGCTCATCGTCATGAGCCTCGTGACGTTCCTGCTCTTCTACGCCACGCCCACGGACCCCGCTCGCCTCACCTGCGGCAAGAACTGCACCGCCGCGGGCATCGAGAACAACCGCAAGTACCTGGGCCTCGACAAGTCGTTGCCCCAGCAGTACGTCGACTTCGTCGGTGGCTTCGTCCACGCGCGACAGTTCCCCGACAACGCCGAGCTCAAGAAGGCGCGCCCGGACCTCATCGTCACGTGCGACGCGCCCTGCCTCGGCTACTCGCCGCTGCGCAACAGCCTCATCTGGACCTACCTCAAGCCCCGCATCCCGGTGACGATCTTCCTGTCGCTCGGGGCGTTCGTCCTCTGGATCATCGGCGGCGTCCTGTTGGGGATCGCGGCCGCCTTGAGACGCGGCAAGTTCACCGACCGCGGCATCGTGTCCGCGTCGCTGATCGCCTACTCGTTCCCGACGTTCTTCCTGTCACTGCTGCTGTTGCAACTGGTCGTGTTCCAGTTCAAGTGGCTACCGACACCGACCTACGTGTCTCCCACCCAGAACTTCGCGCAGTTCCTCGAGGGCTTGATACTCCCGTGTCTGACCCTCGCGCTGGTCTACGCCGCGGGCTACGTCCGGATCACCAGGACGTACATGCTCGAGACCATGAACGAGGACTACCTGCGCACCGCGAGAGCGAAGGGGCTCAAACGCCCCCGCATCGTCTTCAAGCACACGTTCCGTGCGGCGCTGACCCCGATCGTGACCATCGCCGGGCTCGACCTCGGCGTCCTGCTCGCCGGCGCGCCGATCACGGAGTCGATCTTCGGCTACCAGGGGGTCGGCAACGCGGCGGTGCTCGCGGCTCGGCAGTTCGACCTGCCGGTCACCACGATCATCGTGCTGCTGTCGGCGGCGTTCGTCATCGTGGCTAACCTCGTGGTCGACGTGCTGTACGGCTTCATCGACCCGCGCGTCAGGTACTGAGAGGCGACCTGTGACGACCAGCCCCGCAGGGGTGAGCGAGATCGAGATCGCGCGCGAGACGCGGCCCTTCCTCGACGTCCGCGACCTGCACACCACGTTCCCGACCGAGGACGGCCTCGTCCACTCCGTCGACGGCGTCTCGTTCTCGCTGGAGGCGGGCCGCACGCTCGCGATCGTCGGCGAGTCCGGCTCCGGCAAGTCCGTGACGATGTCGACGGTCATGGGCCTCTACCGCGGCACCCGCGCGCAGATCACCGGTGAGGTGTGGCTCGACGGCACCGAACTGCTCAGCGCCGACGACGAGACCGTGCGCCGCCGTCGGGGCTCGACGATGGCCATGATCTTCCAGGACCCGCTCTCCGCGCTGCACCCGTACTACACGGTCGGGAACCAGATCAGCGAGGGCTACCTGATCCACAACAAGGGCGTCTCGAAGAAGCAGGCCCGCGAGCACACCATCTCCATGCTCGAACGGGTCGGCATCCCCAACGCCCGTGGCCGGGTCGACGCCTACCCGCACGAGTTCTCGGGCGGTATGCGCCAGCGCGTCATGATCGCGATGGCCCTGGTCAACTCGCCCAAGCTGCTCATCGCCGACGAACCGACCACCGCGCTCGACGTCACGGTGCAGGCGCAGATCCTCGAACTCATGAAGGACCTGCAGCGCGAGTTCGACTCCGCGATCGTCATGATCACCCACGACCTCGGTGTCGTGGCCGAGATCGCCGACGACGTCCTGGTCATGTACGGCGGCAAGCCGGTCGAGACCGGCGCGGCCGGCGAGGTGTTCCACCGCGCCGCCCACCCGTACACGTTCGGTCTGCTGAAGTCGATGCCCCGCATCGACCGTGGCCGCGCCGAACGGCTCGACCCGATCCCCGGCAACCCGCCGTCGTTGATCAACCTGCCGGGCGGCTGCGCGTTCAACCCGCGGTGCGAGTTCAAGCACGTGGTCGGCAGCGACACCTGCGAGACCGTGCGCCCCGACCTGCACCTCGTCGAGACCGGCCACCGGGCGCGCTGCCACCTCACCAACGAGCAGCGCAACGAGGTCATGGGGTCGGACTTCGACCCGGCCGCCGAGGACAAGACGGCCATCCCGTCGTCGGCGTCCGGGGCGTCCGCTCCGAGCGGCACCGGCACGGGCAACGGCACGGTCGACACCACGAAGGGACTGCAGGCGTGAGCCCCGCAGAAGGCACGACTCCGCTGCTCGAGGTCACCGAGCTGCGCAAGTACTTCCCGCAGTTCACCCAGACGCTCATCAAGCGCAAGAGCGCTCCGGTCCGGGCGGTCGACGGTCTGACGTTCTCGCTCGGCGCGGGGGAGACCCTCGGCCTGGTGGGCGAGTCGGGTTGTGGCAAGTCCACGGCCGGGCGCACGGTGCTGCGGCTGCTCGAACCGACCAGCGGCAGCATCGCCATCGACGGCGAGGACATCACGAAGGCGGGTTCGAGCCGGCTACGGCGGATGCGCCGCGAGATGCAGATGGTGTTCCAGGACCCCATCGGCTCGCTCAACCCGCGCCACCCCGTCGGCTCGATCATCGGTGCGCCGTTCACCATCCAGGGCGTCAAGCCCGACGGTGGCATCCGCAAGGCCGTCCAGGGCCTCATGGAGCGCGTCGGGTTGAACCCCGAGCACTACAACCGGTACCCGCACGAGTTCTCCGGCGGTCAGCGCCAGCGCATCGGCATCGCCCGGGCGATCGCCCTGCAGCCCAAGCTCATCGTCTGTGACGAGCCGGTCTCGGCCCTGGACGTGTCGATCCAGGCGCAGGTCGTCAACCTGCTCGAGGACCTGCAGAACGAGTACGGGCTGGCCTACATCTTCATCGCCCACGACCTGTCCGTCGTGCGGCACATCTCCGACCGGGTCGCGGTCATGTACCTCGGCAAGATGGTCGAGCTCGCCGACCGCGACACGCTCTACGCCGAGCCGATGCACCCGTACACGCAGGCGCTGCTGTCGGCCGTGCCGGTGCCGGACCCGTCGATGGAGAGCCGGCGGGAGAAGATCCTGCTCACCGGTGACCTCCCCAGCCCGATCAACCCGCCGAGCGGGTGCGTGTTCCACACCCGGTGCCCGAAGTTCCGCACCGAGCTCAGCGAGGACCAGAAGAAGCGCTGCACCACCGAGGACCCGGCGCTCACCACCCACGAGGGTTCGCGCGCCGGTCACGTCGCCGCCTGCCACTACGCGGCGATCAAGCACGACATCGCCGTCACCGCGCCCGCGGCGATGGTGCCGTCGACCTCGTCCGGGGCGCACCTCGCGCACGGTGGCGAGCACGCGGCGCCGGGCGAGCACGAGGCCCCATTCGGTCTCCGCAAGGGACCGTCCGACGGGGGCACCCCGGCCGGGTGAACGGCGAGCGGCGGCTGCTCCTCGTGCACGCCCACCCGGACGACGAGAGCATCACGACCGGGGCGACCATCGCGTCGTCCCGGGCCGCGGGGGTGGCGGTCACGGTCGTCACGTGCACGTTGGGCGAGGAGGGTGAGGTCACCGACCCCGCCCTCGAGGGCCTGCGGGCGCACCGCGCCGACCAGCTCGGCGGCTACCGCGTGTGGGAGCTGCGCGCGGCGTTGGCCGCGCTCGGCGACCCGCACCACGAGTTCCTCGGCGGCCTCGGCACGTACCGCGACTCGGGCATGGCCGGCGACCCGGCGAACGCCCATCCCCAGGCGTTCTCACGGGTGCTGCACGACGACGCCGACCTGGCCCGCGCCACCGCCGCGATGAGCGCCGTCCTGGAACGCGCCCGGCCGCAGGTCGTGGTCACGTACCCACCCGACGGCGGGTACGGGCATCCGGACCACGTGGCCGCGCGCACCGTCACGCTGGCCGCCGTCGACCGCGTGGTCGCCGCGGGCCGTCCGGCGCCGGTCGTGCTGGAGACGGTCGTGCCGCGACGCCGGGCCGAGGCCGGGCACGCCGCGGCCGTCAACGCGAGCACCCGCCTGGCCGCGATCGGGATGCGACCCGCCGCCTCGGTCGACGACTGGGCCTACGTGGTGCCCGACGACGACGTGGACATCCGGATCGACGCCGGCCGGTATCTCGACGCCAAGACATCGGCGTTGGCGGCGCACGCCAGCCAGGAACTGGTGGTCCCGCCGTTCTACGCGCTCACCAACGGCGTCGCCCTGCCGCTCGACGCGATCGAGCACTACCGCTACGCCGACCGGTCGCTGGGCGGTCGGGGGATCGGCACCGACCTGTTCGCCGCGGTGTCGGCGTGAGCGCGCCCCGCCGGCCGCGGCCGGGTCCGGGCCTGCCGGCCGATCCCGCGCCTGTGCCGGCCGACCCTGTGCCGACCGACCCTGTGCCGGCCGACCCCGCCCCGGTCGTCGACGTCGAGGCCGAACCCCCGCTGCCGGGGGCGTTGACCGCGCTCGGCATCGTCGGGGTCGTCGTGGTCGCGGCCCTGGGCGCGCTGGTCAGTGTGCTGCTCACCCCGGCCCGGATCGGCACCACGCTCGTGCCGTTCGCGGTCGTGGTGGCGGTCGCCCTCAACATCGCGTTGCCGGTGCTCGCGTGCCGACTGTCCGGCTCGAGGGGCGTCGCCGCCCTGCCGGTGCTGGTGTTCTTCGTCGCCGGGTGGGCGCTGTCGATCAGCCCGGGTGGTGACGTCCTGCTCGCGGGCGGGTCCGACGGCCAGACCGCGATCAGCTACGCGACGCTGCTCGGTGGGGTCCTCATCGGCGCGGTGACGGCCGTGCGCACCCGCCCCTGACCCTCGCGATCAACGTCCCAGGGGTGTCGGGTCGTGGCGGTACCGGTAGTCGTGGTGGTGCCAGTAGCCCGACGACAGGTACAGCCGGATGGCGGGCTGGTTGCCCGAGGCCACCTGCAGGTACGAGCGCGTCGCGCCCTGCTCGGCGCCCCACTCCCACAGTGAGCGCAGCACGGTGCGGGCGAGACCGCGGCCACGCACGTCCGGGGCGACGTCGAGACCGGTGATCCCGAGCCACCGCGTGCCGGGGCGGCCGTCGCGGCCCACCGGGGCGTCGTCGACCACCGCACGGCCGATCGCGACGACGTCGTCGCCGGAGAGCACCGAGGCGAACGCCACCCGGTCGTGCCGCTTGAGGATCGCCTGCATCACCGGATCGCCGGCCGTGGCGCCGCCGCGGTGGACGGCGAACCACCGGTCGTCCGGATCGTTGCTCAGGGCAACCACGGCTGTCGGGGCCGGAGCCGCGGCGAGCAGGGTGTCCACCCGCGCGACCAGCACGTGGACGTCGTCGGCGATGTCGGCGGTGAGCCCGCAGTACTCCTCGAGCCCGCCGTCGAGCAGCGACCGCGCCGGTAACGGCACCGTGATCCCCAGCGGCAGTCCGCGCTCGGCGTACCAGGCGCGAGTGTCGGCGACGGCTTCGGCGAGGGGCCGCTTCGGGGTGCGCAACGCCAGCGCGGTGTTGGCGCGGCCGGTCACGCCGTGGTCCGCACGCAGCAGCCAGCCGTCGACCGACTCCTCGACCTCCTCGGCCTGCCAGCCCCGCGCGGTCGTCAGTTCGAGCGCGAGGACGTCGGGCGTACTCGGTTCGACCAGTCGGGCGGCGACCACGGCCTCGAGGTCGACCTCGGTGCGCCCGGCGGCGGTCTCGACCACCGCGTGGACGGGGTCGAGACCGACGAGGTCACCGAGGGCGTCGGCGAGGTGGGCGTCCCCGCCGTCGGCGTCGCGGAGCGGGCGGCGCAGGACGACGCGACGGCCGAGCCAGCGGGGGTCGACGGCGACGGGCATGCACCGAGCGTAGGGACGGCGGCCCGCGATCCGATCAGGGCCGCCCGGCGCGGTCGATTAGGGCACCCTGCGCGGGGACAACGCCCGGGGCGGACGGTAACGTCGCCGCAGACCTGGACCAGTCCGTCAGCACCGTCCTGGAGGGTGAACTGAAGTGACGTACGTGATCGCCGAGCCGTGTGTCGACCTCAAGGACAAGGCGTGCATCGAGGAATGCCCCGTCGACTGCATCTACGAGGGCGACCGGATGCTCTACATCCAGCCCGACGAGTGCGTCGACTGTGGCGCCTGCGAGCCGGTGTGCCCGGTCGAGGCGATCTTCTACGAGGACGACCTGCCCGACAAGTGGCGTGACTACACCCAGGCGAACGTCGAGTTCTTCGACGAGCTCGGCTCGCCCGGCGGTGCCGCGAAGGTCGGCGCCGTCGCGAAGGACGCCGCCCTCATCGCGGCGCTCCCGCCCCAAGAGCACGACGAGTAGAGCCGCCCGACCTGGAGCGGCGATCAGAGCGCGGCGAGCGTCGCGCGCACACCGTCGACCGCGGGGGTTCCCTCCGCGGTGGCCCACCCGCCCGTGCGGGTCCAGGTCCGGCCGCCGGTGCTCACCGACTCCAGACCCAGCCGGTCGCCGTTCGCGACGAACCACGCGGCCGTCGTCCAGCTCGCACCCGGCACCGTCACGGTCGCGCTGTCGACCGTCGGGTTCGTCACGGGCAGCGCGGCCAGCACCTGCGCCGCGACCGTCGACGCCGGCGCCACCTCGGTCGGCGCGGGGTAACGGCAGGTGAGCCCGGCGGGCGTGGTGCCGTCCAGGGCGTCGGCGATCGTCTTGCCCTCCGCCTCGTGCTCGGCGTAGTACGAGCCGTCCACCGAGATCTGCACGGCCTGGATGACCTCGGCCGCGGGCTCGGTCTCCCAGCCCGGCACCTTCACCACGGCGTCGAGGAAGCGACCGGCGGCGACGGTGGGATCCGACAGTTCCGCCGCGGTGCCCCAGCCCTGCGAGGGTCGCTGCTGCAGCACGCCGACCGAGTCGCGGTCGCCCTGTCCTGCGGGGATGTTGCGCAGCTTGCTCTCCTGGATGGCCGCCGTGACGAGCAGCGTCGACGCCCGCGCGGGCAACTGCCGGGTGACGACGACCGAGACCAGGTCGGCCGCGACCGCCGCCTGGTCGGTGGAGATCTCGTAGTTGCCGGCCGTGCACCCGGGGTCGATGCGGGCCACGAGCGAACCGTCGTCCCACCAGGTCTTGATCCCGACCACGGCCACGGCGACCAGCACGGCGACGGTGCCGAGCACCACCGCGGTGCGGACGAACCGGCGCCGGCGGGGCGCGGGCCGGGGTGGGGCGGGTGGGGTCATCGTGGCCATCGGGGAGCAGTCTGCCGCGGCCGCCTGTGCGCGGGCGGGAACCTCAGTTGTGGGCGTGCAGCGCGTCGTTGAGGGCGATGCCCTGCCCGACCCGGTCGCGGACCTCGAGGGCGCCGCTGACGCTGTTGCGGATGAACAGCAGGTTGTCCGAGCCGGACAGCTCGACGGCCTTGACGATCCGGCCGTCCGGCAGCGTGACCTTCGACCCGGCGGTGACGTACGTGCCGGCCTCGACGACGCAGTTGTCGCCGAGGCTGATGCCCAGGCCCGCGTTGGCGCCCAGCAGGCATCCCTTGCCGATGCGGACGGTCTGCTTGCCGCCGCCCGAGAGCGTGCCCATGATCGAGGCGCCGCCGCCGATGTCGGAGCCCTCGTCGACCGTGACGCCTGCCGAGATCCGACCCTCGACCATCGACGCGCCGAGGGTCCCGGCGTTGTAGTTGACGAAACCCTCGTGCATGACGGTGGTCCCCTCGGCCAGGTGCGCGCCGAGGCGGACGCGGGAGGCGTCGGCGATGCGGACGCCGGCCGGCACGACGTAGTCGAGCATGCGCGGGAACTTGTCGATGCCGAGCACCTCGGGCGCACTGCCCGTGCGGCGCCAGGTGGCGCGCATGGCCTCGAAGCCGTCGACCGGGCACGGACCCGCCGTCGTCCAGACCACGTTCGGCAGCACCGCGAAGATGCCGGACAGGTCGACGTCGTTCGGGCGGACCAGCCGGTGCGAGAGCAGGTGCAGGCGCAGGTAGGCGTCGGAGGTGTTGGCGGGCGGGGTGTCGAGGTCGATCTCGACCCGCACCACGTCGAGGCGCACGCCGCGGTTCATGTCCTGACCGGTCAGCGGGGTCAGCAGGCGCACGGCCGCCGACACCTCGGCGTCGGTGTCGTCGACCGGCCCGAGCTGCGGACGGGGGAACCAGGTGTCCAGGGTGACGCCGTCGGCGGTCGTGGCGAGGCCGTAACCGCTCGCGATCCGGCCGGTCGGCGGGGTGGCGTCGGCGGTCGGGGAATCGTCCTGGGCGGCGTGCGTCACGGGCCCCGAGGGTACTGGGTGGGCCGGTTGGCTACGGTCGGCCGATGCCGCAGCCGCTGGACCCGACCGCCGACGGCGTCGCCCTCACGGCCGCCCTGGTCGACGTCTGGTCGGTGTCCGGCACGGAGCGGGAACTGGCCGACCTGGTCGAGCAGGCCTTGCGTGGTCTGGGTGGTGCGCTCGCGGTCGAACGCGACGGTGACGTCGTCCTCGCCCGCACCGAGACCGGTGCGGCCACGCGCGTCGCGCTCGCGGGCCACCTGGACACCGTGCCGGTGGCGGACAACTTCCCCTCGCGGCTCGAGGGTGACCGGCTGTGGGGATGCGGGTCGACCGACATGAAGTCGGGCCTGGCCGTGATGCTGCGGATCGCCGCGGCCGTCGCGCGCGGCGAGCTGCGGCCGGCGTGCGACCTGACCTGGGTCTTCTACGACGGCGAGGAGGTCGAGGCGGCCCGCAACGGCCTCGGCCGGCTGGCGCGGGAGCGGCCGAAGGTGCTGGCCGCCGACGCCGCGGTGCTGCTCGAGGGCACCGACGGCCTGGTCGAGGCGGGTTGCCAGGGGACGCTGCGGGCGGTCGCGACGGCGTCGGGACACCGGGCGCACTCGGCGCGGTCGTGGAAGGGCGTCAACGCGATCCACCGGCTGGCCCCGGTGCTCGACCGGCTGGCGGCCTACGAGGCGCGGGTGGTCGAGATCGACGGCTGCACCTACCGCGAGGGGATGAACGCGGTGCGCGTGGAGGGTGGGGTGGCGGGCAACGTCGTGCCGGACGCAGCGACGCTGACGGTGAACCACCGCTTCGCGCCCGACCGGACGGTGGAGCGGGCGTCGTCGCACCTGCTCGAGACCTGCAGCGCGCCCGGGGTGACGGTGGAGATCGTGGACGCCGCGCCCGCGGCGCCACCCGGGCTGACCCACCCGTTCGCCCGGGCGCTGGTGGCGGCGACGCCCGCCCCGCCCCGCGCGAAGCTGGGCTGGACGGACGTCGCGCGGTTCACCGAGCTGGGGATCCCGGCGGTGAACTTCGGCCCCGGGGACCCGGAACTCGCCCACACCCGCGAGGAGTACGTGACGACGTCCCGGATCGCCGAGGTCGAGCACGCGCTCACGCGCGTGCTCGCGGCCGGCTTCTGAGTCAGGAGCGGCCGGTCGCTCCGGTCAGCTGCCGGCGATCAGCTTCGCGCCGACGCTGATCGCGCGCTCGGTCTCGTGCCGGACCGCCTGGCGGGTGGTGTCGTCGACCGGCTTGTCGCCCTGGCCCGCGACGTGGCTCGCCCCGTACGGGTTGCCGTCGACGAACTTGCTCGGGTGGGTGTAGCCCGGGGGCACGATGATGCCGCCGAAGTGGATGACGTTGTTGTACAGCGTCAGCAGGGTCGACTCCTGGCCGCCGTGGGCGGTCGAGGAGCTGGTGAACCCGGCGTAGACCTTGTCGGCGAGCTTGCCCTGGGCCCAGAGCGGGCCGAGGCCGTCGATGTACTGCTTGAGCTGGGCCGCGACCGCGCCGTAGCGGGTCGGGGTGCCGAACAGGACGACGTCCGCCCACTCGATGTCGTCGGGGGTCGCCTCGGCGACACCGTCGGACTCCATCTGGCGGGCGTTGGCCTCCCACGCGGGGTTGCTGGCGACGGCCTCGGCCGGGGCGAGCTCACGGGCGCGGACCAGGCGGACCTCGGCGCCGGCGTCCTTCGCGGACTGCTCGGCGGTCTTCGCCATCTCGTAGATGGTGCCGGTGGAGCTGTAGAAGATGATCGCGACCTTCACGGGCCTGTCGGCCATGAGGGGTCCCTTCGTGTCGTCGGATGGTTGCGTGCTCAACCAACTTACCCACACCCGGACCGGCTCGGACCACGACCTGCGTCCGGGTGAGAACATGACGCCGTGGTGAGGCGACCGTGGTGACGCTCTTCGTCTACATCGTCCTCGCGCTGGTGGTGGTGGCGGCGCTGGTCGCCCTCGCCGTGCTGGTGCTGCCGGCCAACGAGGAGCTCGCCCCCGCCGCCGCCGACCGCACCCCGTGGGCGCTCCCGGCCGAGCGGGCCATGACCGGACCCGACGTCACCCGGCTGCGGCTGCCGGTCACCCTGCGCGGTTACCGCTTCGCCGAGACCGACGCCGTGCTCGACCGCCTCGGCGAGGAGATCGCCCACCGCGACTCGGTCATCGCCACGCTGCGCGCCGAGCTCGAGGGCCGGGGTTCGCTCGCCGACCCGTCCGGTGAGGTCCTCGCCGACGCCGTCGTCCTGCACCAGGAACGCGACGACGACCTGGTCGAGCTGGGGGAGACGCCCGAGGAGACCGAGGCCGAGGTGGTGGTCGTGTCCGAGGTCGACGACGACGCGGTGCGGGTCGAGGTCGTCCAGGCGCCCGAGGTCGTCGAGGCGGCCGAACCCGTCGAACCCGTCGAACCCGTCGAACCCCTCGAGGTCGTCGAGGTCGTGGAGCCCGAGCCGGGGCCACAGGTGGTCGGGCTGGACGACGAACTGCCGGAACTCGACGACGACGGCTACGCGGCGCGCCCGTCCGACGGGACGGCCGAACGCCCCCCGCGGTCGTGACCGACACGCGGCCCCGCTGCACCTGGGCCGACCCCGCCGTCACCCCGCCGGACTACCTCGCCTACCACGACGACGAGTGGGGGCGGCCGGTCCACGGCACGGCGCCGCTGTTCGAGCGGCTCTCGCTGGAGGCGTTCCAGTCCGGGCTGTCGTGGCTGACGATCCTGCGCAAGCGCCCGGCGTTCCGGGCGGCCTTCGCCGGTTTCGACCCCGAGGTGGTCGCGGCGTTCGGCGAGCCCGACGTCGAACGGCTGCTGGCCGACGCCGGCATCGTCCGCAACCGCCGCAAGATCGACGCCACGATCACCAACGCGCGGCGGATCGCCGACGCCGTCCCCGAGGGCCTCGACGCGCTGCTGTGGTCGTTCGCGCCGCCGCCGCGGCCCCGCCCGGCCACCCCTGCCGACGTCCCCGCCGTCACGCCCGAGTCGACGGCGCTGGCGAAGGAGCTCAAGCGCCGCGGCTTCGCCAACGTCGGCCCGACGACGTCCTACGCGCTCATGCAGGCCACCGGCATGGTCGACGACCACCTGCAGCGCTGCTTCGTCCGGTTCTGACCCGCCGCCGGCGCCCGTCCGTCGGGGCGGGGGTGGAGCGGCCGGCGGGTTCAGGCGCCGGTGAAGCGGGGCTCGCGCTTCTCGACGAACGCGGCGGTGCCCTCGCGGTGGTCGGCCGAGACGCCCAGGGCGTTCTGCAGCCGGCCCTCGGTGGCCAGGGCCTCGTCCAGGGTCGCGGTGGCGGCGACGTGCAGGGACTCCTTGATCGCGGCGTAGGCGGCGGTCGGGCCCTTGGCCAGGCGGGCGGCGAGTTCCCACGTGGCGGTGGGCAGGGCGTCGTCGGGGAACACGCCGTTGACCAGGCCCATCTCCAACGCGCTCTCGGCCGACACCGGCTCGGCGAGCAGGGCGAGGGCGGTGGCGCGGGCCGAGCCGATGAGGCGGGGCAGGGTCCAGGAGGCGCCGGTGTCGAGCGTGAGGCCGACGCCCGCGAACGCCAGTAGGAACTTCGCCGACTCGGCCGCCAGCCGGAAGTCGCACGCGAACGTCAGCGAGGCGCCGGCGCCGGCCGCCATGCCGTTGACGGACGCGATGACGGGCTTGGGCATCGTCACCAGGGCCGAGCAGATCGGGTTGTAGTGCGCCTCGACTGTCGACAGCGGCGCGGGGTCGCCCGCCTCCAGCAGCGCCAGGTGCTCACGCAGGTCCTGGCCGACGCAGAACATCCGCCCGTTGGCGGTGAGGATCACCGAGCGCACCGCCGAGTCGTGCCGGATCTCGGCCAGGGCGTCGAGCAACGCCTCCTTGAGCGCGAGGTCGAGTGCGTTCATCGCCTGGGGGCGGTTGAGCGTGACGGTGGCGACGCCGTCGGTGCGGTCGACGGTGACGACGGGGGCGGCGGTGGACGTCATGGGCGTCAACCTACGCACGCGCTCGACCCGCCGGAGGGCGTCCGCGCCGCCCGAGTTGGGGCCGCGACGTGCGATCAGGGACAATGGACGTCCAGACCCGGCCCGTCCACGCGTGTCGGACGGTGCACTACGAGGAGGCAGCAGATGGCGGCCATGAAGCCGCGGACCGGCGACGGCCCGCTGGAAGTCACCAAGGAAGGGCGCGGCATCGTCATGCGCGTCCCACTCGAAGGGGGCGGACGGCTGGTCGTGGAGATGAACGCCGAGGAGGCCGCCGCGCTCGGCGACGCGCTCAAGAACGTGGTGAGCTGACCGCCGCCGTGCCCGTCGAACGCATCCGTCAGACCCCTTCCCGAGACCTCCGGGAAGGGGTCTGATGGTGTCCGCACCTGTCCTGCCGTCCGTCGAGGGCGGCGCCCCGCTGCTTGAGGTCCACGCCGTCTCCGCCGCGGCCGCGTCCCGCGACGCCGTCGTGATCGGCGTCCCCGACACCGGTGACTCGCCGGTCTTCGAGGACGGTCTGCTCGCCCCGGCCGACCTCGGCGCCGCCCGCGCCTTCCTCGGCACGCTCGGGGCCAAGGCCTCCGACCTCGGCGCGGTCCGCGACCTCGTCCGGCCGGGCGCCACGCCCGGGCGGCTGTTCTTCCTCGGCACCGGCACCACCGGTGAGCGCTCCGACGCCGACCTCACCACCCTGCGGCGGGCCGGGGCCGCGCTCGCCAAGGCCGCCCGTGACGTCCCCACCCTCACGTTGTGGGCGGGGCACGGCGGGCCGGAGTTGACGGCGCTGGTCGAGGGTCTGGTCCTCGGCGCGTACCGCTTCCCGGCCGGCTCCCACGCGACGCCGCCCGCGCTGACCCGCGTGGAGGTGGTGGGTGAGGGTGCCGACGAATCCGTCGCCGCCGCGCTCGTCGCCGCGCGCGCCGCCTGCTGGGCCCGCGACCTCACCAACACCCGCGCCTCCAGCAAGAGCCCGCAGTGGGTCGCGGACCGCGCCACCGAGTTGCTGACCCCGCTCGGGGTCGAGGTGGTCGTCCGTGACGACTCCTGGCTGCTCGAGCAGGGCTTCGGCGGCGTCCTCGCCGTCGGCGGCGGCTCCTCGCGGCGCCCGCGTCTCGTCGAGGCCCACTACCGGCCCGACGGTGTGACGACCGAGCCCGTCCTCGTCGTCGGCAAGGGCATCGTCTACGACACCGGCGGCTACAACCTCAAGCCCGGCACGTCGATGGCCACGATGTACACCGACATGGCCGGTGGCGCCGCGGCGCTCGCCGCGCTCGCGACGGTGGCGGCGCGCGGCCTGCCGGTCAACGTCACCGTGCTGGTGCCGCTGGCCGACAACGTGGTGTCGGCCGAGGCCTACCGGCCGGGCGACGTCGTGGTCCACCACGGCGGGCGCACCAGCGAGATCACCAACACCGACGCCGAGGGCCGGCTGGTCCTGGGCGACGCGCTGGCCTACGGCGTGGCGACGGTGTCGCCGCGGGCGGTCGTCGACATCGCGACCCTCACCGGGGCGATGAACGCGGCTCTCGGCGGCAAGATCGCGGGGGTGATCGGCGACGACCAGTCCGTGGTCGACGCGCTCGTGGCCGCGGGCGCCGCCACCGGTGAGCGGCTCTGGCAGCTGCCGTTGGGTCGCGAGGAGTACGCCTCGGAGATCGAGTCGCCCGTGGCCGACGCCGTGAACTCGGCGGGTGGCCCGCCCGGTGCGATCACCGCGGCGCTGTTCCTGCAGCCGTTCGCGGGTGGTCTGCCGTGGGCGCACCTCGACATCGCCGGGACGGCACGCGCGAAGTCCGACGACGGCGTGGCCGTCAAGGGCGCGACCGGCTTCGGTGCCCGCCTGCTCGCGGCCTGGCTCGCGACCCTCGCCTGAGGCTGGAGCGGCTCAGACCAGCAGCGTGCGGTAGAGCTCGACCGTCTGCCGGGCGATGGCGGCCCAGCCGAAGTCGTCGACCGCCCGGCGGCGGCCGGCCTCGCCGTAGGCGTTGGCGAGGGCGGCGTCGCGGCACAGCTCGTTGACGGCGGCGGCGAGGTCGGCCCGGAAGGTGTCGGGGTCGGCCTCGTCGTAGTGCACGAGCGTGCCGGTGGCGCCGTCGACGACCACCTCCGGGATGCCGCCGACGTCGCTCGCGACCACCGCGGTGCCGCAGGCCATGGCCTCGAGGTTGACGATGCCGAGCGGTTCGTAGACCGACGGGCAGGCGAACACCGTCGCCCCGGTCAACAGGGCGACCACCTGCTCGCGCGGCAGGTGCTCGCGGATCCAGATGACGCCGGTGCGGGTCGCGGCCAGCGAGGCGACGGCGGCCTCGGTCTCGGCGGCGATCTCCGGCGTGTCCGGGGCGCCGGCGCAGAAGACCAGCTGGATCTCGGGGTCGAAGGCCGCCGCGGCCGCGAGCAGGTGGCCGACCCCCTTCTGGCGGGTGATCCGCCCGACGAACACGACCGTCGGCCGGGAGGGGTCGACCCCGTACCGCTCGCCCACCGACGGGTCGTCGACCGGGCGGTACAGGGACGTGTCGATGCCGTTGTAGATCACGTGGACGCGCTCGGGCTCGACGAAAGGGTAGGCCGCGAGGATCTCGTCCTTCATGCGCGCGCTGACGGCCACGATCGCCCCGGCGTGCAGGTAGCCCTCCCGCTCGGCCCACGACGACACCCGGTAGCCGCCGCCGAGCTGCTCGGCCTTCCACGGCCGCGAGGGCTCGAGCGAGTGGGCCGAGAGCACGTGCGGTGCACCGTGCAACAGTGAGCCGATCACCCCGGCGAAGTTGGCGTACCAGGTGTGCGAGTGCAGGACGTCGGCGTCGCCGAGGGCCGCCGCCATCTCCAGGTCGACGCCGAGGGTCTGCAGCGCCGCGTTGGCGCCCGCCAGCCCGCTCGGGACGTCGTAGGACGTGACCCTCGCCTCGTCGCGCGGGGCGCCGAAGGCGTGCACGTCGACCTCGACGCCGGGCAGCTTGCGCATCTCCCGGACCAGGAACTCGACGTGGACGCCCGCACCGCCGTACACCTCGGGCGGGTACTCCTTGCTCAGGATCGCGACCCTCACGCAGGCGAACCCTAGGCCACGTCCGCGTGACCGCCACCACAAGCCTTGATCGCCCTGGCTAGGGTGAGGTCATGGCCTTGCAGCCGCGCATCCTCGGCATCGTCCTCGCGGGTGGTGAAGGCAAGCGGCTGTGGCCGCTCACCGCCGACCGCGCCAAGCCCGCCGTGCCCTTCGGCGGCAGTTACCGGCTCGTCGACTTCGTGCTCTCGAACTTCGTGAACGCGGGCTACCTGCGCATCTGCGTGCTCACCCAGTACAAGTCGCACTCCCTCGACCGCCACATCACCCAGACCTGGCGGATGAGCAGTGTGCTCGGCAACTACATCACCCCCGTGCCGGCGCAGCAGCGCCTCGGGCCGCGGTGGTACACGGGTTCGGCCGACGCGATCCTGCAGTCGATGAACCTGATCTACGACGAGAACCCCGACATCGTCGTGGTCTTCGGCGCCGACCACGTCTACCGCATGGACCCGCGCCAGATGGTCCAGCAGCACATCGACTCGGGCGCCGACGTCACGGTGGCGGGCATCCGGGTGCCGCGGCGCGAGGCGAACGCGTTCGGTGTCATCGACGCCGACTCCGACCGCCGGGTCAAGGCCTTCCTCGAGAAGCCCGCCCAGCCTCCGGGTCTGCCGGACAACCCCGACGAGACCTTCGCGTCGATGGGCAACTACGTCTTCACCACCAAGGCGCTCATCGACATCCTGCGCACCGACGCCGAGGACGAGAACTCGATCCACGACATGGGCGGCAGCATCATGCCGGCGATGGTCGACCGGGGGAACGCCTTCGTCTACGACTTCGCCGACAACGACGTGCCGGGCAGCGAGGCGCGCGACCGCGGGTACTGGCGCGACGTCGGGACCCTCGACGCCTACTACGACTCCCACATGGACCTCGTGGCGGTCCACCCGATCTTCAACCTCTACAACAGCCACTGGCCGATCTTCACCAACCACCCGCAGCTGCCGCCGGCCAAGTTCGTCGAGGGCGGGCTGGCGCAGGAGTCCATCGTCGGCGCCGGGTCGATCGTCTCGGGTTCGACCGTGCGCCACAGCGTGCTCGCGCCGAACGTCCGCATCCAGAACGGGGCGTACGTCGAGGGCTCGGTGCTCATGGACAACGTGTCGGTCGGCGCCGGGGCCGTCGTGCGGCGCGCGATCCTCGACAAGAACGTCGTGGTCCCGCCCGGCGCGCACATCGGGGTCGACCTCGAGAACGACCGGCTGCGCTACCACGTCACCGACAGCGGCGTCGTGGTCCTCGGCAAGAGCGAGATCGCCCACCTCTGACCGCGTGAAGTTCACGTGGGTCGACGCTCGGCGGCCCCAGGGTCCGCGTCACGGTTCGGTTCCGGGTCGGACAGGGCGCCGGGCGCACCACCGGGCGGGGGGTGCGCTCCGTTAACCTCCGTGCACCGATCGCACCGAGGGGGATCTCCACGTGTTCGTCCGTTCCGTACGCATCACCCGCGTCGCCGGCCTGCTGGCCGCCGGCCTGGTCGCCGCCGCCGGCCTCACCGCCTGCGCGGACAACTCCGACGACGAAGGGAGCGGCGCCGCACCGAGCAGCACCGTCAGCGTCGGGGCGGTCCAGAAGGACGACGCCCTGGCCGCCAAGGTGCCCGAGGCCATCGCCAAGCGGGGGACCTTCACGGTCGGGACCGACAACACCTACCCGCCCAACGAGTACGTCGACGGCTCGGGCAAGACGATCGGCTTCGACATCGACCTGTTCGACGCCGTCGCGGCCAAGCTCGGTCTGAAGACCGAGTACCAGAAGTCGACCTTCGACAACATCATCCCGAGCGTCGAGGGTGGCAAGTACGACGTCGGCGTCTCCTCGTTCACCGACAACGCCGAGCGCGAGCAGGTCGTCGACTTCGTGACGTACTTCAGCGCCGGCACCCAGTGGGCCGCGCCCGCGGGCAAGACCGTCAGCCCCGACGACGCCTGTGGCCTCACCGTGGCGGTGCAGACCGGCACGGTCCAGGACACCGACGACCTCCCCGCGCGTTCCAAGGCCTGCACCACCGCCGGCAAGAAGGCCATCACGGTCAAGAAGTTCGACGACCAGGGGCTGGTCAGCAACGCCGTGGCCCTCGGCCAGGCCGACGCCATGCTCGCCGACTCGCCGATCACCCAGTACCAGGTCAAGCAGAGCGACGGGAAGCTCCAGCTCGCCGGTGACGTCTACGACGCCGCGCCCTACGGCTACGCGATCGGCAAGAACCAGGGCACGCTCAAGGATGCCGTCCAGGGCGCGGTCAACGCGCTGATCAAGGACGGCACTTACACGAAGATCCTCGACAAGTGGGGTCTCGCCGACGGCGCGATCACCGAGGCGCAGATCAACGCGGCCTCGCAGAGCTGAGGTGGAGCCCCGCCAGCCCGCCCCGATCAAGGCCGTCCCCCTCCGACGGCCCTGGCGGTGGATCAGCGCCGTCGTCGTGCTGGTCGTCCTCGTGCTGTTCGGGTACGGGGCGGCCACCAACGACGCGTACGACTGGTCGACGTACGGCAAGTACCTGTTCGACCAGCGGGTCTCGGCCGCGGCACTGGTGACGATCGAGCTCACGGTCATCGCCATGGTCGGCGCGGTCGTGCTGGGCGTGCTGTTCGCCGTCATGCGGCTGTCGGCCAACCCGGTGCTGCGGGCGGTGGCGTGGCTCTACCTGTGGTTCTTCCGCGGGACCCCTATCTACGTGCAGTTGGTGTTCTGGGGTCTGGTCACCGTCATCTACAAGCAGTGGAAGCTCGGCATCCCCTTCGGGCCCACCTTCGTGACCCTGGACCTGCTGGACTTCGGGCGCGGCGAGTCCGCGATGGTCGCGGCGTTCACGTTCGCCTGCATCGGTCTCGCCCTGAACGAGGCGGCGTACATGGCGGAGATCGTCCGGGCCGGGATCAACTCGGTCGACGAGGGCCAGACCGAGGCGGCCGAGGCGTTGGGCATGACCCGCGTCCAGACGCTGCGGCGCATCGTGCTGCCCCAGGCGATGCGGGTGATCATCCCGCCCACCGGCAACGAGGTCATCAGCATGTTGAAGACCACCTCGCTGGTGGTGGCGGTGCCGCTGTCGACCGAGCTGTACTCGCGCACCCGTGACATCGCGGTGCCGCTCGCCCGGCCGGTGGCGCTGCTGCTGGTGGCGGCGACCTGGTACCTCGCCATCACCTCGGTGCTCATGGTCGGTCAGTACTTCCTCGAGCGGCGGTTCTCACGAGGGTCGTCGCGCACGGCGGGCGGAGCGGTGGCGGCGCAGGCCGTCGCGGTGCCGGCCCAGCAGGGAGCGGGTGGCGGATGAGCCCCGAGATGCGCAAGAACCCCGATCCCGACGGCGGTTTCTCCGACATCGCGCCCGTCAAGGCCGCGCGGGACCGCCGGGCCATCGTCTCGGCGCAGTCGGTGTGCAAGAACTTCGGGTCGCTGCAGGTTCTCAAGGGCATCACCCTCGACGTCCACCTCGGCGAGGTGCTGTGCCTGGTCGGGCCGTCCGGCTCGGGCAAGTCGACGTTCCTGCGGTGCATCAACCACCTCGAGACCGTCAACGCCGGACGGCTGTACGTCGACGGCGAGCTGATCGGCTACCACGAGCGCGGCGACAAGCTGCACGAGATGCACCCGCGGGACATCGCCAAGCAGCGTCGCTCCATCGGCATGGTCTTCCAGCGCTTCAACCTGTTCCCGCACATGACGGCGCTCGAGAACGTCATGGAGGCGCCGCTGCAGGTGCAGAAGCGCAAGAGGAAGGACGTCGCGGCGCAGGCCCGGGAGCTGCTCGACCGTGTCGGGTTGGCCGACAAGGCCGGCAACTACCCGATGCAGTTGTCCGGCGGGCAGCAGCAGCGGGTGGCCATCGCCCGTGCGCTGGCGATGCAGCCGCGACTGATGCTCTTCGACGAGCCGACCTCGGCGCTCGACCCCGAACTGGTCGGCGAGGTCCTCGACGTCATGCGGCAGCTGGCCAAGGACGGCATGACGATGATCGTCGTCACCCACGAGATGGGCTTCGCCCGCGAGGTCGGCGACCAGCTGGTGTTCATGGACGGCGGTGTGGTCGTCGAACAGGGCGACCCACGCGCGGTCCTCGCCAACCCGCAGCACGAACGCACCAAGGCGTTCCTCTCGGCGGTGCTGTAGACAGCAGGCATGGACGGTGCGCTGCGTCGGTCGCCCTGGGGTCAGGTCGGCTGGGACCGCGACCCCGCCGTGCGGGCGTGGGCGGGGCGGGCGCCGCTCGCCGGCGACGTCACCGCCGACGCCTGTGTCGTCGGGCTCGGCGCGTCCGGGCTCGCGGCGATCGAGGAACTCACCCGGCGGGGCCTCTCGACGGTCGGCGTGGACGCCGGCCGCGTCGGCGCCGCCGCGGCCGGTCGCAACGGCGGTTTCCTGCTCGCCGGGACGGCCCCGGGTCTGGTCGAGGCGGCCGAGACGTGGGGGCGCGACGCCGCCGTCGAGCTGTACCGGGCGACGGCCGACGAACTCGACCGGCAGGAGGACCTGCTCGGCCCGTCGGTGATCCGCCGGGTGGGCTCGTACCGGCTGGCGGGCCTGCCGGGCGCCGATCTGGACGACGCCGAGGCCGCCGACCGCGCGGCCGAGCTCGAGGACTGCGAGCGCCAGGCGGCGATGCTGGCCGAGATCGGCGCGCCGCCCGAGACCTACGACGGCCCGCTCGGGCGGGGTCTGCGCTTCCCCCGTGACGCCGCCTGCAACCCGGCCCGTCGCGTGGTCGAGCTCGCGGCGCGGTCGGCCGGAACGTTGCACGAGCACACGGTCGTCACGGGCGTCGGGCCGGGCGTGGTGGAGTGCCGGACCGGCACGGTGCGGGCACCGGTCGTCGTGGTCGCGACCGACGGCCGGCTCACCGCGCTGGTGCCCGGCGTGCCGGTGCGGACGGCGCGCCTGCAGATGCTCGCCACCGCGCCGCTGACCGACCGTCACCGGTTGCCGTGCCCGGTCTACGCGCGGTGGGGCTACGACTACGCCCAGCAACTGCCGAACGGGACGGTGTTCGTCGGCGGCGCCCGCGACCGTCACGAGGCGGCGGAGTGGACCGACGACCCCACGCCGACGTCGGACGTCCAGCGCGACATCGAGCAGGTCGCCGCGCGGATGGCGGGGGGACCGGTCACGGTGACCGACCGCTGGGCCGCGTCCGTCGGCTTCACCGCCGACGGCCGTCCCGTGACCGGTGTCGCGGCTCGCTCGGACGACGGTGTCGTCGCCGCGTGCGGCGGTTACAGCGGCACCGGCAACCTCGTGGGCATGGTCGCCGCGCGGGCCGCGGTCGCCGCCGCCGTCGACGGCACGCCCGTCCCGGCCTGGGCCCTCCCGCCCGCGTGACCGCACCCGGGCCGCGCGATCTCGCCGATCTCACGCAGGTCGCCGGGCGGGCGCAGCCGGACTGGCTGGTCTCGCTCGTGCAGCCGCAGCTCTCCGGCGGCCGGCTGGAGGCGGCGCAGCTGGAGACCCTCGGTGCCGGAGGGGAGGCGTCGACCCTGCGGGTGAGCGGTCTGGACCAGGCCACCTTCGAGACGTTGGTCGCGGACCACGGTCACCGCTTCACCGCCCTGCACTTCTGGAAGTGCCCGCGCCTCGCCGATCTCAGCCCGCTGGAGGATCTACCGCAGTTGGAGTACGTCGCGTTCTTCTGGAACCAGCGCGCGACCCGGCTCTGGGACTTCACCCGCACACCGCGGCTCCGGGGGCTGTCGTTCGAGGACTTCACCCGGGTCCGCGCGCTCGACGACCTGCGCGCGGCGACGACGCTGCAGGAGCTGGTCTGCGGCGATGTCACCGACCGGACGTCGGTGGTCGAGACGCTGGATCCGCTGGCGGGCCTGACCCGGCTGCGGCGCCTCGAGGTGCGGCCCCGCTCGGTCGCCGACGGCCGGATCGAACCGCTCGGCCACCTCACCGAGCTCGAGGTGGTCGACCTCCCCACGAACCTGTTCACCCGCCAGCAGTACGCGTGGCTGCGGGCCCGGCTGCCCGGCGCCGCCGCCGGTTCCCGCGTGCTGCACCCCCTGTTGGAGCTGGGGCGGCCGCTGAACGGCAAGGACGTCCTGCTGATCGGGCGGCGCCAACCGTTCCTGAACCGCGCGACCGACGCCGCCCGGATCCAGAAGCACGTGGACCGGTTCGAGGCCGAGGTCGCGGCCTTCCGCGCCGACCCGTCGCGCCTGCCGGACTGAGGGGCGGTCAGGGCGTCAGGGAAGATGAGGGCGTGACCGAACTCCTGGTGCCGGACGTCGTCGCGGCCCTGCGGCGGGCGGGGGTCGCCACCGACACCGTGACCCGGCGGCGGGCCGAGTACAGCTCCGACGCCGGCAACTACCGGGTGGTGCCCCAGGCCGTGGCGTTCCCCCGCCACGTCGACGAGGTCCTCGCCGCGGTCGAGGTGTGCCGGGCGACCGGGACCCCGCTGACGATGCGCGGCGGGGGGACCTCGATCGCCGGCAACGCGATCGGGCCGGGGCTCGTGCTCGACCTGTCCCGTCACCTCAACCGGGTGGTCTCGCTCGACCCCGAGACGGCGACGGCCGTCGTCGAACCCGGCGCCGTGCTCGACACCATCAGCGCGGCGGGACGCCCGCACGGGCTGAAGTTCGGTCCGGATCCCTCCACCCACGCGCGGGCCACGATCGCCGGGTCGATCGGCAACAACGCCTGCGGCGCTCACGCGATGTCGGCCGGGCGCACCGGTGACCAGGTGGTCGAGCTCGACCTCGTGACGATCGGCGGCGACCGGTTCACCGCGCGCCGTGGTGCGGCCGGGCCGTTCACCGCGCCGCTGCAGGAGCTCGTCGGTTCCGACCTCGCCACCGTCCGCACCGAGTTCGGCCGGTTCCGTCGGCAGGTCTCGGGTTACGCGCTGGAGCAGCTGCTGCCGGAGAACGGCTTCGACGCCGGCCGCTTCTTCTCCGGTACCGAGGGCACGCTCGCAGTGTTGCTGGGTGCAACGGTTCGCCTGGTGCCGGTCCCCGCGGCCACGGCGCTGCTCGTCCTGGGCTACGAGGACATGCCGGCCGCGGCCGACGACGTCCCCGTGCTGTTGCCGTTCGCGCCGCTGGCGGTCGAGGGGATGGACGCCCGGTTGGTCGACGTCGTCCGCCGGCGGCGCGGTGACTCGGCCGTCCCGGACCTGCCGCGCGGTGCGGGCTGGACGTTCGTCGAGGTCGGCGGCGACACCCCGGAGGCCGCCACGGCCGCCGCGGAGGAGATCGCCGCCGCGGCGCACGCGCTGGACCACGTGATCGCCCGCGGCACCACCGCCGCCGCGCTCTGGCGCATCCGGGAGGACGGCGCCGGACTCGGCAGCCGGACCCCGGGCGGCGACCTCGCCTGGCCCGGGTGGGAGGACGCCGCCGTGCCCCCGGAACACCTCGGCGCGTACCTGCGCGGGTTCGAGGCGTTGATGACGGCCCACGGACTCGACGCCCTCGTCTACGGCCACTTCGGGGACGGCTGCGTCCACGCCCGTCTGGACTTCCCGTTCGCGACCCGGCCCGGCGTGTTCCGTGAGTTCCTCGACGCCGCGGGTGACCTGGTCGCCTCGTTCGGTGGGTCGATGTCGGGTGAGCACGGCGACGGCCGGGCCCGCAGCGAACTGCTGCCCAAGATGTACTCACCGACCGCGATCGCGATGTTCGGCGCCGTGAAGAACCTCCTCGACCCGGACGACCTGTTGAACCCCGGCGTGCTGGTCGACCCGGCGCCGTTCGACGCCGACCTGCGCGTGCCGCGGACCACACCGTTGCTCAGCCGCGGGTTCTCGCTCGCACACGACGGCGGTGACCTCTCGCTCGCGGTCCACCGGTGCGTCGGGGTCGGCAAGTGCCGCGCCGACACCACCGCCACCGGCGGCGTCATGTGCCCGTCGTTCCTCGCCACCCGCGACGAGAAGGACTCGACCCGCGGCCGGGCGCGCGTGCTGCAGGAGGCCGCCAACGGCACGTTGGTGCACGGTCTGGCCGACCCCGCTGTGGCCGAGTCGCTCGATCTCTGCCTGTCCTGCAAGGGGTGTTCGGTCGACTGCCCCACCGGAGTCGACATGGCCACCTACAAGTCCGAGGCGCTGTTCCAGAAGTACAAGGGCAAGCTCCGCCCGCCGAGCCACTACTCCCTGGGGTGGCTGCCGCGGGCGGCGAAGCTCGCCTCGCGTGTCCCCGCCCTGGCGAACGCTGCACTCGGCAACGGTCTGCTCGCTCGCCTCGTCAAGGCCGCCGGTGGCATCGACCAACGTCGGCCGCTCCCGCGCTTCGCCGACCGCACCTTCCGGGCGTGGTTCGCCGCCCGCCCGCAACCCGCCACCGGCGACCCGGTCGTGCTGTTCGTCGACACCTTCACCGACCACTTCTCGCCCGAGGTCGGGCAGGCCGCGGTCGCCGTGTTGGAGGACGCCGGGTTCGCGGTGCGCGTCACCGACGAGCCCGTGTGCTGCGGGTTGACCTGGATCTCCACCGGTCAGCTCGACGGTGCCCGCCGGCAGCTGCGCCGCACCGTCCACGCGCTCGACGCCGCGGGCAGGGACGTGCCGGTCGTCGGCCTCGAGCCGTCGTGCACCGCGGTGCTCCGCTCGGACGCCGCCGAGCTGCTCACCGGGGCCGACGCCGAGCGGGCCGAGGCGCTCGCCGCCCGCACCAACACCCTGGCCGAGCTGCTCGCCACCCGCACCGACTGGCAGGCGCCGGATCTCACCGGGGTCACCGGCGTGGCCCAGCCGCACTGCCACCAGCACGCCGTGCTCGGGTGGGACGCCGACCGGCGCCTGCTCGCCGACGCCGGCGCCGAGGTCACCGCGGTCGGCGGGTGCTGCGGGCTCGCCGGGAACTTCGGGGTCGAGAAGGGCCATTACGAGGTGTCGGTCGCGGTGGCCGAGACCGCGCTGCTGCCGGCCGTCCGGGCGGCGGGGCCGGATGCCACGGTGCTCGCCGACGGCTTCTCCTGCCGCACCCAGCTCGACCAGCTCGCGGACCGCCGCAGCCGTCACCTCGCCGAGCTCCTCGCCGAACGGTTGCCCGCACGAGGAGAATCCCCCTCGTGACCGGCTTCGTCCCCCCGCCCTACCCCTACGAGCGGCTCGGTGAGATCACGGCGATCGCCGCGGCCCACGAGGGCGGCGCGGTCGACCTGTCGATCGGCACCCCGTGCGACCCGCCGCCCGCGGACGTCATGGCGGCGCTGTCGAGCGTCGGCGCGGCGCAGGGTTACCCGCCGTCGATCGGCACGGCGGCGTTCCGGACGGCCGTCACGGGCTGGTACCAGCAGCGGTTCGGGATCACCCTGGACGCCGCCACCGACGTCGCCGCGTGCGTGGGCAGCAAGGAGTTCGTGGCGTCGGCACCGCAGTACCTCCAGCTGCGCACCCCCGGCCGCGACACCGTGCTGTACCCCGCCATCAGCTACCCCACGTACGAGATGGGCGCGATCCTCGCGGGCGTGCGGGCCGTCCCGTACCTGACGCTCGACGACATCAGCGACGACGACGCCGCCCGCGCGCTCATGATCTGGACCAACTCGCCGGCCAACCCGACCGGGGAGCTGGTCGACCTCGCCGCGGTGGCGGCGTGGGGCCGAGCCCACGACGTGCCGGTGTTCTCCGACGAGTGCTACGTCGAGTTCACCTACGCCGCGGCGCCGCAGTCGATCGTGCAGTCCGGGCTCGAGGGTGTCGTCGCGCTGCACTCGCTGTCCAAGCGCGACAACTTCGCCGGTGCCCGCATCGGGTTCTACGTCGGCGACCCGGAGTTGGTGCACTACCTGCGCGAGGTCCGCAAGCACGCCGGGCTCATGCCGCCCGGACCCGTGCAGGAGGCCGCCGTCGTCGCCCTCGCCGACTTCGCCCACGTGGACGAGCAGCGCGAGCGCTACCGACGCCGGATGCAACGGTTGATCGAGGTCCTCGCCGCCCTCGACATCGAGGCCGAGCTGCCCGGCGGCGCGTTCTACCTCTGGGTGGCCGTCCCCGGCGGCGACGAGTGGAAGGCCGCCCGGCTGCTCGCCGAACGCGCAGGCATCGTGAGCTCGCCGGGTGAGTTCTACGGCCCGGCCGGCCGAGGCCACCTCCGCCTGGCCGCCGTCCAACCGGACGAGCGCATCGAGCTCGCCGCCCGCCGCGTCGGGCTGGAGCAACGACCGAATTCTGTGTAGTTCTGCGGCCCCACGCCGCAGGAGTACACAGAATTCGTCCCTAAACAAGCAGGCGTGCTTGCTTCGGGGTGGCGGGGGTGAGACGCTGCCCGCGTGACGGCGCACACCGACGTGCTCACCGGGCTGCTGGGCGACCTGGCGGCCGAGAGCGCGGACCTCGACGCACTGCTGGCGCACCTGCCGGCCGAGCGGTGGGCCAAACCGACCCCGGCCGAGGGCTGGACGATCGGGCACCAGATCGGCCACCTGACCTGGACCGACGAGATCGCGCTGCTGGCCGCGACCGACCCCGCCGCGTTCGGCGAGGCGCTGCGGGCCGCGGCCGCCGGTGACCCGCTGCGGTTCGTCGACGACGCCGCGGCCGCCCGCGCGGCGAACCCGCCGGAGCGGCTGCTCGCGGAGTGGCGCAGCGGACGCAGCACGCTCGCCGACGCCCTGAGCGCGGTCCCCGCCGGAGCGAAGCTGCCGTGGTTCGGCCCGCCGATGAGCGCGGCCTCGATGGCGACGGCCCGGCTCATGGAGACCTGGGCCCACGGGCAGGACGTCGCCGACGCGCTCGGGGTGACCCGGGCACCGACCGCCCGGCTGCGGCACGTCGCCCATCTCGGCGTCCGCACCCGCGACTTCGCGTACCTGCTGCACGACCGCACCCCGCCCACCGCACCGTTCCGCGTCGACCTGCTCGCGCCCGACGGCGTCGAGCACTGGACCTGGGGGCCGGACGACGCCGCGCAGCGGGTCACCGGCCCGGCCCTCGACTTCTGCCTGCTCGTCACGCAGCGACGCCACCGCGCCGACCTCGACGTCCGCGCCGAGGGGGCCGACGCCGACGCCTGGCTCGACATCGCGCAGGCGTTCGCCGGCGCTCCGGGACCCGGCCGGCCGGCGGCGGCCGCGCCCGCCCCACGGACCCCGGTGGCGTCGGCGTGACCGTCCTGACCTCGCGCCTCGACACCGCCACGCCCGAGTTCGCCGTCAACCGCGACGCGATGCTCGCGAAGCTCGACGACCTCGACGCCGCGCACGCCGAGGCGGTCGCCGGTGGCGGGGAGAAGTACGTCGAGCGGCACCACCGGCGCGGCAAGCTCCTCGCCCGCGAACGGATCGAACTGCTCGTCGACCCGGGTTCGGCGTTCCTCGAACTGTCACCGCTCGCGGCGTGGGGGAGCGAGTTCACGGTCGGCGCCAGCATCGTCACCGGCATCGGGGTGGTCGAGGGCGTCGAGTGCGTCATCGTCGCGAACGACCCGACGGTCAAGGGCGGCAGCAGCAACCCCTGGACGTTGAAGAAGACCCTGCGCGCCAACGACGTCGCGCTGCAGAACCGGTTGCCGCTCATCAGTCTGGTGGAGTCCGGCGGCGCGGATCTGCCGACGCAGAAGGAGATCTTCATCCCCGGCGGACGCCTGTTCCGCGACCTGACCCGGCTGTCGGCCGCCGGCATCCCCACCGTCGCGTTGGTGTTCGGCAACTCCACCGCGGGGGGTGCGTACGTCCCGGGCATGTCCGACCACGTCGTGCTCATCCGGGAGCAGTCCAAGGTCTTCCTCGGTGGTCCGCCCCTGGTCAAGATGGCGACGGGGGAGGAGTCCGACGACGAGTCGCTCGGCGGCGCCGAGATGCACGCCCGGGTCTCGGGGCTCGGCGACCACCTCGCGGCCGACGAGCAGGACGCCATCCGCATCGGCCGTCGCATCGTCGCCCGGTTCAACCGCACCAAGGCCGGACCCCCGCCCGCCGCGACCGTCCGACCGCCGCGGTTCGACGTCGAGGATCTGCTCGGCGTCGTCCCGCCCGACCTCAAGGCCCCGTTCGACCCGCGTGACGTCATCGCCCGCATCGTCGACGACTCCGACTTCGACGAGCACAAGGCCCGGTACGGCACCAGTCTGGTGACCGGGTGGGCCCGCATCCACGGCTACGCCGTCGGCATCCTGGCCAACGCGCAGGGCGTGCTGTTCGGCAGCGAGTCCGAGAAGGCCACGCAGTTCATCCAGCTCGCCAACCGGACCGACACCCCGCTCGTCTTCCTCCACAACACCACCGGCTACATGGTCGGCCGGGAGTACGAGCAGAGCGGGATCATCAAGGACGGCGCCATGATGATCAACGCCGTCTCGAACTCCACCGTGCCGCACCTGTCGGTGCTGCTGGGCGCGTCGTACGGCGCGGGCCACTACGGGATGTGCGGGCGCGCCTACGATCCCCGGTTCCTGTTCGCGTGGCCGAGTGCCAAGTCGGCCGTGATGGGCCCGGCCCAACTCGCCGGCGTGCTGTCGATCGTGGCGCGGGCCGCGGCGGAGTCGCGCAGCAACCCGTACGACGAGGACGCCGACGCTGCGATGCGCAGCTACGTCGAGAAGCAGATCGAGGCCGAATCGCTGCCGATGTTCCTGTCCGGTCGGCTCTACGACGACGGCGTCATCGACCCCCGCGACACCCGCACCGTCCTGGGACTTTGCCTCTCGGTGTTGCACAGTGCACCGGTCGAGGGGACGACGTCGTACGGGGTGTTCCGTCCGTGATCACGCGCGTTCTCTGCGCGAACCGCGGCGAGATCGCCCGCCGGGTGTTCGCGACCTGCCGCCGCCTCGACCTCGGCACCGTCGCGGTGTTCTCCGACCCCGACGTCGACTCCCCGCACGTCCGCGAGGCCGACCGGGCGGTGCGGCTGCCCGGCTCCACGCCCGCCGAGACCTACCTGTGCATCGACCTCGTGGTCGACGCCGCGCTGCGCTCGGGCGCCGACGCCGTGCACCCCGGTTACGGGTTCCTCTCGGAGAACGCCGAGTTCGCCCGCGCCGTCGAGGCCGCCGGGCTGACGTGGATCGGCCCGCCGCCCGCGGCCATCGAGGGCATGGGCCGCAAGGTCGAGGCCAAGGCGCTCATGGCCGCGGCGGACGTCCCCGTCCTCACGAACCTCCACCCCGATGCCGTGACGGCGGCCGACCTGCCCGTGCTCGTGAAGGCGTCGGCCGGAGGAGGCGGTCGCGGCATGCGGATCGTGACCGAGCTCGCCGCGCTGGCCGACGAGGTCGCCGCGGCCGGGCGCGAGGCTGAATCCGCCTTCGGCGACGGCACGGTCTTCATCGAGCCGTACGTCGAGCGGGGCCACCACGTCGAGGTCCAGGTCCTCGCCGACACCCACGGCAGAGTGTGGGCCGTCGGCGAACGGGAGTGCTCCATCCAGCGGCGCCACCAGAAGGTCGTCGAGGAAGCCCCCTCGCCCCTGGTGCTGCGCACCGCGGGCCTGCGCGAGCAGTTGTTCCGCGCGGCGCGCGCCGCGGCCGGAGCCATCGGCTACGTCGGTGCCGGCACGGTCGAGTTCCTCGCCGCGGACGACGGCCGTTTCTGGTTCCTCGAGACCAACACCCGCCTGCAGGTCGAACACCCCGTCACCGAGGCGACCACCGGCTTGGACCTGGTCGCGTGGCAGATCGCCGTGGCCGACGGCGAACGCCTGCCGGACCGCCCGCCGCCGACGGTCGGCCACGCCATCGAGGTGCGGCTCTACGCCGAGGATCCCGCCGCCGGCTGGACGCCGCAGAGTGGCACCGTGCAACGGTTCGACCTCGACGGCGTCGTCGCCCGCTTCGACCAGCTCCCGGGCGTGGCCGGCATCAGGCTCGACGCCGGTGTCGAGGCGGGCTCGGTCGTGGGCGTCCACTACGACCCGATGCTCGCCAAGGTCGTGAGCGTCGCGCCGAACCGCACCGCGGCCGCCGTCCGGCTCGCGGGCGCCCTGGCGGGCGCGCGGATCCACGGCCTGACGACCAACCGCGACTCCCTGGTGCGGATCCTGCGGCAACCGGCGTTCCTCGCGGGTGACACCGCCACCGACTTCCTCGACGTCCACGACGTCCTCGCGCCGCTGACGGGCGTCACCGCCATCCCGCCGGCGGCCCTCGCCGCGGCGCTCGCCGCCGAGGCGGCCGACCACGCCGCGTCGCCGGTCCAGAGCGGTCTGCCGACGGGGTGGCGCAACGTCGCGAGCACGCCGCGGCGTCGCGAGTTCGTCACCGCGGGCGGCGACGCCGTCACCGTGCGGTGGCGCACGACCCGGACCGGGCCGGTCGTGGAGGGCGACGGCAGTCCGGCACCGGTCGTCGTGTCGGTCACCCCGGACCTCGTGGTGCTCGAGACCGACGGTGTCCGCGGCCGGTACGCGGTCGCCCGGTACGACGACCTCGTGCACGTCGACGGCCCCGACGGCCCGGTGGTGCTGCGCGAGCGGCCACGGTTCGTCGACCCGGCCGACGTCGCCGCGCCCGGGTCGCTCGTCGCCCCGATGCCCGGCACGGTCGTGCGGGTCGGCGCCGCGGTCGGCGACGACGTCGTCGCGGGCCAACCGCTCGTGTGGCTCGAGGCCATGAAGATGGAGCACGTGGTCCGCGCGCCTGTCGACGGCGTGGTCGAGGAACTGGCTGTGACCCCTGGCCGCACGGTCGACGTCGGCTCCATACTGGCGCTCGTCTCCGCGCGCGCCGCCGATCCGCTCTAGTAGAGGGAGAGACTCGTGGACTTCGTGGAATCCGAGGAACGTCAGGCTTTGCGGAAGGCCGTCGCGGACCTGGGCGCGCGGTACGGCTACGACTACGCGGTCGAGCGCGCGCGGTCCGGTGAGCACCTGGACCAGTTGTGGAACGAGGCCGGCAAGCTCGGGCTGCTCGGGGTGAACCTGCCGGAGGAGTACGGCGGCGGGGGCGGTGGGATCTACGACCTCGCGCTGGTGCTCGAGGAGTTCGGCGCCGCCGGGTGCGGGCTGCTGATGATGGTCGTCTCGCCCGCGATCTGCGGCACGATCATCGGCCGGTTCGGCACCGAGGACCAGAAGCGCGGGTGGTTGCCCCGCCTCGCCGAGGGCTCGGCGATCATGGCGTTCGGCATCACCGAACCCGACGCCGGCTCCAACTCCCACAAGATCACCACCACCGCCACCCGTCGCGACGACGGCGGGTGGACGCTGAACGGCCGCAAGGTCTACGTCTCCGGTGTCGACCAGGCCGACGCGGTCATGATCGTGGGGCGCACCGCCGACGCCCGGACCGGCAAGCTCAAGCCCGCGCTGTTCGTGGTGCCGACCGACGCTCCGGGGTTCGAGTACCGCCCGATCCCGATGGACCTGGTCATGGCCGACCGGCAGTTCTCGCTGTTCCTCGACGACGTCCACCTGCCCGCCGACGCCCTGGTCGGCAACGAGGACGCCGCGCTGGCGCAACTGTTCGCCGGGCTCAACCCCGAACGGATCATGGCCGCGGCGCTCTCGGTCGGCACCGCGCGCTACGCGCTGGCCAAGGCGGCGGCGTACGTCAACGAGCGTCAGGTGTGGGGCGTGCCGATCGGCGCCCACCAGGGCCTCTCCCACCCGCTGGCCCAGGTCAAGATCGAGATGGAACTGGCCAAGCTCATGATGCAGAAGGCCGCGAGCCTCTACGACGCCGGTGAGGACATGGCCGCGGGGGAGTCGGCGAACATGGCCAAGTACGCCGCGGCCGAGGCCGGCGCCCGGGCGGTCGACCAGGCCGTGCAGAGCCTCGGAGGGAACGGCCTCGCTTCCGAGTACGGCCTGGGCACGCTGATCGCCACCTCCCGGGTCGCGCGGATCGCCCCGGTGAGCCGCGAGATGATCCTCAACTTCGTCGCCCAGTTCTCGCTCCATCTCCCCAAGTCGTACTGACACCCGAGGAAGGTCACCGATGACCCGACTGCTCGCCGACGACCTCGACCACTGGGCCGACACCACCCCGGACGCGCCGGCGATCACGTTCGGGGAACGTCGGTACACCTGGGCGCAGTGGCGCGAACGGGTCCGCCACACCATCGGTGCACTGTGCAACGACGGCGTGCAGCGCGGCGACCGGGTCGCGTTCTACGACAAGAACCACATCGCATGCGTCGAGCTCAACCTGGCCGCGGCGTCGATCGGCGCGATGAACGTCGTCGTCAACTCTCGGCTGGCGCCCGACGAGGTCGCGTACATCCTGCGCGACTGCGGGGCGCGCACGGTGTTCGTCGGCGCGGAGTTCGTGCCGGTGTTGGAGCAGATCCGTGCCGACCTGCCCGATCTGCAGCAGGTGGTCGTGGTGGGAGGTGACGACGACGGCTACGAGGCGTGGGCGGCGGCGGCGCCGACCACGCCCCCGGCCGACGGCGTCGCGTACGACGACCCCGCGCTGATCCTCTACAGCAGCGGCACCACGGGCTTCCCCAAGGGCGTCATGCTGACGCACCACAACTTCGACGCCCACACCACGGCCAACATGGCCGACTTCGACTTCGGCCCCGGCAGCGTCAACATGGTCGCGATGCCGCTGTTCCACGTCGGCGGCAGCAGCTACGTGCTGCTGGGCATCCGCGCCGGGGTGCCGAGCATCCTGGTCCGCGAACCCGACGCGCCGTCGCTGTTCGGCGCCCTGCAGCAGGGTGCCACCCACGCGTTCCTCGTGCCGGCCGTCATCGCGGGCATCCTGCAGGCGGGACCGCAGGCCATGCAGGCGTTCTCGGTGATGAAGCGGGTCGGCTACGGCGCGTCCCCGATGCCGCTGCCGGTGCTACGGGCGACGTTGGCGGCGTGGCCGGGGACCGAACTGCTGCAGGTGTACGGGATGACCGAGTGCGCGGGCGTCGTCACCACGTTGGACTCCGCCGCCCACCGCGACACCGAGCACCCGGAGCGGCTCGCGTCAGCCGGCACCCCGCTGCCCGGGGTGGAACTCCGGATCGTCGACCCGGTCACCGGTGACGACGTGCAACCCGGCGGAACCGGCGAGATCTGGGTGCGCACCGAGCAGCGGATGGCCGGCTACTTCGGCAACCCCGGCGCGACCGCCGACACCGTCACCGCGGACGGCTGGGTGCGCAGCGGCGACCTCGGCCGGGCCGACAGCGGCGGCTTCGTCTACATCGTCGACCGGTTGAAGGACATGATCATCACCGGCGGGGAGAACGTGTACTCGCCCGAGGTGGAACGGGTGATCGCCGAGTTCCCGGACGTCGCCGATGTCGCGGTGGTGGGCGTCCCGGACGAGCGGTGGGGGGAGGCGGTCATGGCCTTCGTGGCACCGCACCCGGGCGCCACCGTCGACGTCGAGAAGCTGCAGGCCTACCTGCGGGAGAACCTCGCGCACTACAAGTGTCCGCGGGCGGTCGAGGTGCTCCCCGCCCTGCCGCGCAACGGCACCGGCAAGATCCTCAAGCGTGACCTCCGGGCGCCCTTCTGGGCCGGGCACGACCGCAACGTCTCGTGACCACCGAGGCTTCGTGACCACGACCCGCGAACCGCAGCAGGACCGCAGCCGGGCCACCCGTGCCCGCCTGCTCGACGCCACCGTCGAGGCTCTCGCCGATCTCGGCTGGAGTGGCACCACGGTGAGCGTCGTGGCCGAACGGGCCAGGGTGTCGCGCGGGGCGGCGCAGCACCACTACCCGACCCGTGAGGACCTCGTCGCCGCGGCGGTCGCCCACATCGCGGCCGCCCGCATGGCCGACCTCGACCCGTCCCGCACGTTGCCGCCGGGGCCGGATCGCACCCTCGCCGTGGTGCGGGCCGCCGTCGACTTCTACCTCGGACCTCTCTTCCGGGCCGCGGTCCAGCTCTGGGGTGCGGCGGCGTCGGACCCGGTGCTGCGCGAGCAGATCCTGCCGCTGGAGTCCACGCTCGGCGCGGGCGCGCACCGGGCGGTGGTGGCGATGCTCGGGGTCGACGACGCGCGACCCGAGGTCCGTGAGGTCGTGCAGGCGACGTTGGACCTCGCGCGCGGTCTCGGCCTCGCCGACCTGCTCACCGACGACGCCGCCCGCCGGGAGCGGGTCGTGCGCCGCTACGCCGCGATGCTGCACGCCGAGTTGGCGGCCCTGGGCGCGTGAGCGCGCTGTGAGCGGACCGGTCCGATGTGAGGGAGGGGGGCCGGGCGGGCACGACGTCTGTGTCCGCCTCTGAAGGGAGCTCCACCATGAGCGCGATCGACAAGGCCAAGAACGCCGTCACCGACGCGGCCGGCAAGGCCAAGGAAGCCCTGGGCAACGCCACGGGCGACGAGTCCACGGCGAACGAGGGGCGTCGGGACCAGTCCGAAGCCGACCTCAAGAACGCCGGCGAGAAGGTGAAGGACGCCTTCAAGCACTGACCTGCGGTACGCGGCCCCGTCGGGCCGCGCACGGCGGTGAGCCCCGGTCCCGACCCACGGTCGGACCGGGGCTTCGTGCCGAACGGGCCGGAAGGCTGACGAAGCCTGCGCCGGAGACGTTTCCTTGCGAGAATGACGACGGCCGGCAGGACGGGGGGTCCCATGACGAACGGCACGGCTGGTGCACGACCGCGCGTCGCTCGTGACGCGGTGTTCGAGGTGCTGCCCACCCCCTACGTCGTGCTCTCGGCCGACCTGCGCGTCCTCGACATGAACAGCGAGTACCTGCGGGTGACCGGCCGGTCGCGTGCGGAGCTGCTCGAGCGCAACTTCCTCGAGGCGTTCCCCCCACCCGAGCACACCCTCGGGCCCGACGGCCGCTCCGAGCTGCAGACCTCGTTGGAGAAGGTCGTCGCGACCGGCGAGCGGGACACCCTCCCGGTGCAGAAGTACCCCATCGCCGATCCCGACGGCCGGATGGTCGAACGGCACTGGCTCGCGGTCCACGTGCCCGTGCTCGACGCCGACGGGCGGGTCGTGGCGGTCGTCCAGCGCACCGAGGACATCACCGAGTTCGCCCGGGAACGTGAACGCGTCGAGGCCCTCGCGGTCGAGGGCGGCGACGACGCCTGGCGCCGCCGGGCCGAACGGGTCGAGGCCGACCTGTTCGTCCGCGCCCGCGAACTCGCCGACGC
Source organism: Jatrophihabitans sp. YIM 134969 (assembly GCF_054456675.1). Taxonomy (NCBI): domain Bacteria; kingdom Bacillati; phylum Actinomycetota; class Actinomycetes; order Jatrophihabitantales; family Jatrophihabitantaceae; genus Jatrophihabitans; species Jatrophihabitans sp. YIM 134969. The sequence goes on along the minus strand of NZ_JBTJEQ010000007.1, from coordinate 33,106 downwards.
CCTGGCCGCGAAGGACGCCGTGGCCCGCCAACTGGCGGCGCAGGCCGACGTCGCGCTCGCGCTCACCAACGCGACCGACTTCGCCGAGGTCGAGGCCATCGTGGTCGGCCGGGGGCTCCCGGTGCTCGGGGTCGACGGCGGCGGCATCGTCACGCCCGACCCCGACGGCGGCTGGCGGATCACCGTCAACGACGCCCTCGGCGAGCACACGCAGGCGACCTACCCGTCCGCGCCGTGGGACAGCATGATCCCGGGGTGCTGGTCCGCGCGGACCGGTCAGCGGTTGCTGCTGCCGAATCGCGAGGCCGGCCACGCCTACGACGCCGAGGTCATGGCGGGCATCTACGAGACCACCGGGCGCTCGGCGTGGGCGCTGATCCCCATGGCCGTCGGCGACGTGCGGCTGGGTTCCCTCGCCGCCGCGTGGATCGACGACCACGAGCTGGACCAGGACGAACTCGACCTGCTCGACGCGTTCGCCGCCCAGTGCGCCCAGGCGCTGCTGCGCATCCGCACCGCCGAGGAGCAGGAAGCCGCGCTCGTCGAGCTGCAGCAGTTGGCCGAGTCGCTGCAGCGTGCCCTGCTGACCCCGCCGCCGCAGCCCGACGGCCTGCAGGTCGCGGTGCGGTACCGGTCGGCCGGGCACCACGCCCAGGTCGGCGGTGACTGGTACGACGCCCTGGTCACGCCGTCCGGGGAGACGGTGCTGGTCATCGGTGACGTCGTCGGGCACGACAGCGCGGCCGCCGCGGCGATGGGGCAGCTGCGCGGTGTCCTGCGCACCCTGGCCTACGACGCCGACCGGGGTGGCACGGCCGACACCCCGGCGGCCATCCTCACCCGGCTCGAGCACGCCGCGGTCGGGCTCGCCGTCGACACCATGGCGACCCTGGTGCTGGCCCGGATCGACCCGGCCGACCCCGCGGCCGGCGGATCGCGCCGGATGCACTGGTCGAACGCGGGTCACCCGCTGCCGGTGCTGGTCCACGCCGACGGCCGGGTCGAGGTCCTCGACACCAAGCCCGACATCCTCATCGGCGTCGCGGCCGACGCCGAGCGCCACGACCACACCGTGGACCTGCCGCCGGGGTCGACGCTGCTGGGCTACACCGACGGCCTGGTCGAACGGCGCGACCTCAGCCAGGAGATCGGCCTGGACCGCCTGCGCGAGGTCCTCGCCCCGCTCGCCGGTCTCGACCTCGACGCGCTGCTCGATGCGCTGCTCGCCGAACTCGCGCCGGAGCCCGGGGAGGACGACACCGCGTTGCTCGCGGTGCGGGTCACCGGCACGCCGGCGTCGGGCCCGGGCGACCTGGAGGACGCCGCCGCGGTCGACCTGCCGTTCAGCGTGGACGCACCGGCCGTGGCACGGGCGTTCGTGGCCGATCGCGCGGCGTCACTGCCCGAGGACGTGCGCTCGGACGCGGTCGTCCTGGTCTCGGAACTGGCCAGCAACGCGGTCCGTCACGGTGCTCCCGGCGTCTGCCTGCAGGTGCGGGTCGACCCCGACCGCCTGGTCGTGGCCGTGCACGACGCCGGAGACCGCCTGCCGGTGACGCCCGGTGTCGACCACGCCCGCGCGTCGGGGCGCGGTCTGCTCATCACGGCCGCGCTGGCCGACGCGTGGGGTGTCCTCGACGCCGACGCCTCGACCGGAGGTCGCGGCAAGACGGTCTGGTTCGAGCTCCGTCACTGACCCGCGCCACCGGCCGGACGCCGGGTCAGACGTCGAACGAAACGCCCTGCGCGAGCGGCAGTTCCGTCGAGTAGTTCACGGTGTTGGTGGCGCGGCGCATGTAGGCCTTCCACGCGTCCGAACCCGACTCGCGTCCGCCGCCGGTGTCCTTCTCGCCGCCGAACGCGCCGCCGATCTCCGCACCGGACGGGCCGATGTTGACGTTGGCGATGCCGCAGTCCGAACCGTCGGCGGCGAGGAACCGCTCAGCCTCGCGCATGTCGAGCGTGAACACCGACGACGACAGACCCTGCGGGACCGCGTTCTGGAGCGCGATCGCCTCGTCGTAGCTGTCGTAGGTCATGACGTAGAGGATCGGGGCGAAGGTCTCGGCCTCGACGATCGCGGTCTGGCCGGGCATGCGCACCAGCGCGGGCTGCACGTAGTAGGCGTCCGGCGCAGCGTCCTCGTCGACGCGTACGCCGCCGACGACGACCTCGCCGCCGTCGGTGCGGGCCGTCTCCAGCGCCTTGACGAAGCCCGCGTACCCGGTCGCGTCGACCAGCGGGCCGACGAGGGTGCCGTCGGCGAGCGGCGAGCCGATCGGCAACGACGAGTAGGCGGCGCGCAGGCGCTCGACCAGGTCGTCGGCGATGGACGCGTGCACGATGACCCGGCGCAGCGAGGTGCAGCGCTGACCCGCGGTGCCGGCGGCCGAGAAGACGATGCCGCGCACGGCGAGGTCCAGATCGGCTGACGGTGCAACGATCGCGGCGTTGTTGCCGCCGAGCTCGAGCAGCAGCCGCCCGAAACGGCCGGCGACCTTCGGGGCGACCTGCCGACCCATGCGGGTCGACCCCGTGGCCGAGACGAGCGCGACGCGGGCGTCGTCGACCAGGGCCTCACCGACCTCGGCGCCGCCGAGCACGACCGACGACAGGCCCGCGGGCGCGCCGACCTCGGCGATGGCCTGCTGCAGCAGGGCGTGGCAGGCGAGAGCGGTCAGCAGGGTCTTCTCCGACGGCTTCCAGACGACGGCGTCACCGCAGACCAGCGCCAGCGCGGTGTTCCAGGACCAGACGGCCACGGGGAAGTTGAACGCGCTGATGACGCCGACGACCCCCAGCGGGTGCCACTGCTCCATCATCCGGTGGCCGGGACGCTCGGAGGCGATGGTGAGGCCGAACAGCTGCCGTGACTGACCGACGGCGAGATCGCAGATGTCGATCATCTCCTGGACCTCGCCGAGGCCCTCGGAGCGGATCTTGCCGGCCTCGATCGAGACCAGGGCGCCGAGATCGTCCTTGTGCGCGCGCAGTTTCTCGCCCAGCACGCGGACCAGCTCGCCGCGCACCGGACCGGGCACGACCCGCCAGGTGCGGAAGGCGTCGGACGCCTCGCCGACGATGCGGGTGACGTCGGCCGCGGTGTGCTGCGTGACGTGGCCCAGCGTGCCGCCGGTGATCGGCGTGCGGGCCGGGAGCGTGCCGTCGGCGGGCAGTTCGACGCCGAGGCGGCCGAGGATCTCGAGGGTCTCGCGGGTGAGGTCGTCGTGCGAAGGGATCGTTGCAGTGAGCATCAGAGCGTCACACCTGTCCGAGTTCGGCGAAGCGGGCGCCGTTCGCGGTGTCGAGCAGCGCGGTGAAGGGGATCTCCTCCTGCTTGACGAAGCCGCTCTGCTGCAGCCGGCCGTCGGCGACGAGCTCGACGACGGCGGCGGCCGACGCAGCGGTCGTCCAGGAGATGGCGCGCCAGAGCCGGCCGTCGATCTCCAACGGCTGGTAGGCGCGGACGTACTGCACGCGGTGGAGCTGGCCTGCGGCCGTGTCGCCCTCGCCGGTCGCGGTGCCCTCGACGCCCGCGTAGAGGTAGACGACGTCGTCGTCGACCGGCGGCTTGGCGTCGACGAGGATCTGGCCGGCGAGCTCGCGTCGGTCACGCAGACCCAGCTCGTCGAAGTAGAACTTCATGAGCTCGAAGTGGCCGGGGTAGCGCATCGTCTTGTAGTCCAGACGGTTCGTCGCGCCCTGGTAGGTCTCGCACATCGTGCCGAGCCCGCCGGAGGTCAGTGCCGCCTCGAGCTCGACGCCGCCGATGACGACCCGTTCGAGCTCGGTCATGGCGGGGACCATCTGCCGCACGCCGCCGCGCAGCACCTCGCAGTCGTTGAGGTACTCGTTGACGACACCCTCGGCCGACCAGTTGAAGGCGTAGCCGAGCAGGCCCGTGGGGTGGCGGGGGAGGGCGCCGACCTTGAGCTCCATCGACCGGATGGTGTCGAAGTGACGGGTCAGCGAGGCGCCGACGATGCCGATCAGACCGGGCGCGAGGCCGCACTGGGGCGCGAGCACGGTGTCGGCGCCCTTGGCGGCGAGCTCCAGCACCCGGGTGGTGGTGGGGACGTCCTCGGTGAGGTCGAAGTAGTGGACGCCGGCCTCGAACGCCGCCTCCGCGACGGGGAGGTTGAGGTGGTAGGGCAGGCACGCGACGACGGCCTGCTGCGAGGCGAGGGCGTCGCGGATCGCGGCGGGGTCGCGGACATCGAGCACGCCGGTCTCGAACGGCAGCCCCGGGCGGGCGCGCTGGTCGAAGGCCGTGACCGTGAAGCCGGACTTCGCGAGCAGGGTGGCGACGAGTTCGCCCACCTTGCCCAGGCCGATGACGGCGACGGAATCGAACGAGCGGGTCATGGACCATCCTCTGCTCATCGGGGTGGGTCGGGCGAGTCGACAGCTGTACTGTCGGCGCACACTACTCAGCCAGCAGTTGTGATGTCGACGTCGGGAGGCGGGATGGCGACACCGGACGCCCCGGCCCGCGCCGAGCCGACCCTCGACGTCGGTCGGCTGCGGCTGCTGCGTGCCGTCGCGCGCCACGGCAGCATCGCGGCCGGTGCCCGCTCGCTCGGCCTCACCGCGTCGGCGGTGTCGCAGCAACTCGCGGTCCTCGAACGCGAGACCGGGGCCGCCCTGCTCTCCCGGTCACCGCGGGGCGCCGTGCTCACCGCCGCGGGCGAGGCGCTGGCCGCCCGCGCCGGCGACGTGCTCGGCCTGCTCGAACAGGCCCGCGCCGAACTGGATCTCCTGACCGGCCGCGTGGCGGGTCCGGTGGTGGTGTCGACCGTGGCCAGTGCGGCCGCGACCCTGGTCGCCCGGGCGGCCGCGGCCGTCCCCGCCGACGTCGACCTGCGGGTCGTGGTGGCCGAACCCGGAGCCTCGGTCGACGCCCTGCTCGCGGGCGAGGCGGACCTCGCCGTGGTGGACGAGTACGACTACGTCCCCTGGGCCCGCCCGGAACTGGGCGCCCCGGTCGAGCTGGCCGTCGAGCCGTTGCTCGCGGTGCTGCCGGAGAGCCGGTCGTGGCCGCGGGAGGTGGCCCTGACCGCCCTCGCCGGCGAGGCGTGGGTCATGCCGCCCGACGACGCCGCCTGCGGTCGCGCCGTCCGGTCGGCCTGCCGGGCCGCCGGGTTCGAGCCCCGCGTGGCCTGGGAGACCGACGACATGTGGGTGCTCGCCACCGCGGTCGCGGCGGGTCACGGCGTCACCGTGCTGCCGCGCTCGGCCATCGCCCCCGCGCCCGGTCTGCGGCTGCGTCCCCTCGCCGCGGGGCTCGCCCGCCGGGTGCAGCTGCTCACCCGCCCCGCCGCCGCCGCCCGCCCCGCGGTCGTCGCCGTGCGCGACGCCATCGTCGGAGCTGCCAGGTCCTAGACCCGAATTCTGTGTACTCCTGCGCTCTGGCGACGCAGGAGTACACAGAATCGGCGGAAGGGGGTCGGCCGACCCGACGGTGTGCGCCTCCGGTCCGCCGATGGGAGACTCCGACGGACCTGGTCGACCGCCGGGGACGGCCCACCGGAGGAGTTCGCGAGCGTGCCCGACGACGTCCTCGTGGTGCGCACGGGCGACGCCGTCGTCGAGGCGCGGCCGGACACCCCAGTGACCTTCGGTCGGTCCCTCGACACCACCGTGTGCCTCGGCGCCGAGGACCGCGCCGTCTCGCGACGGGCCGGGGTGGTCGAGCACGAGTCCGGGCAGTGGTGGGTGCGCAACACCAGCGCGAGCCGGTCGTTCGCGGTGGCCGACGGCTTCGGGCTGCGCACGGTGGTCCCGCCGGGCCGGCGCGTGGTGGTCGAGAGCGCGCTGCGGGTGATCGTCGACGGCACCTCCGGCTCGTACGAGCTGGCCGTGGATCCGCCGACCGGCCGACCCGCCGTGGTGGCCGTCGACCCGCCCGCGGGTGACGACGCGACCGTGATGGGTGGCGAGGTCGTCGTCAACCGGCTGGACCGGGCCGCGATGGTCGCGCTGTTCGCGGGCTACCTCGAACAGGGGGAGCGGTACGAGCCGCACCCGAAGTCCTACGCCGCGGCGGCGGCCCGTCTCGGCTGGCCGCGCACCACGCTCGTGAAGCGCATCGAGTACCTGCGCACCCGCCTCACCGCCGCGGGCGTGCCCGGACTCACGGGCTGGAACGCCCTGGACGGTCTGGCCGAGTGGGCGTTGACGAACCGCATCGTCACGCCCGACGACCTCCGCCTGCTGCCGCGCTGACCAGATTCTGTGTACTCCTGCAGCCTGACGCCGCAGGAGTACACAGAATTCGGCGGTCCGGGTCAGCTGTCGACGGTCATGGCGCCCGTCATGATGGCCACGGCGTCCTGCATCGAGTGCGACTGCGGGGTGATGACGCCCGCCGAGCCGCCCAACCGTTGCACCTGGATGCGGTCGGCGATCTCGAAGACGTTCGGCATGTTGTGGCTGACCAGGATGATGCCGAGGCCACGGTCACGCATCTCGCCGATGAGCCGCAGCACCTGGTTGGTCTCCCGCACGCCGAGGGCGGCGGTCGGCTCGTCGAGGATGACGACCTTGCTGCCGAACGCCCCGGCCCGCGCGACGGCCACGGCCTGCCGCTGGCCGCCGGAGAGGGTCTCGACGGTCTGGTGGATGTTCTGCAGGGTCTGGATGCCGAGGTCCTTGATGTCCTGCTCGGCCTGCTCCCGCATGGCCCTCTTGTCCATCACCCGCAGCACCGAGCCCAACGGGCCCTTCTTGCGGATCTCGCGCCCGAGGTAGAGGTTGCTGGTGATGTCGAGCGCCGGCGCCACGGCGAGGGTCTGGTAGACGGTCTCGATGCCGGCGGCGCGGGCGTCGTTGGTCCGGCGGAAGGTGACCGGCCTGCCGTCGACGAGCAGCTCGCCGCTGTCAGGGGTCTCCGCGCCGGACAGACACTTCATCAGGGTCGACTTGCCGGCCCCGTTGTCGCCGATGACCGCCAGCACCTCGCCGCGGTACAGCGTGAGATCGACCCCGCGCAGGCCGACGACGCGGCCGTAGGTCTTGACCAGCTGGCGGGCCTCCAACACCGGAGTGTTGCTCGCTGCACCGTTCGCGGCGTCGCCCTTGGTCATGGAGGCGGTCATGCCCTCACCTTCCGGATCCACTGGTCGACCGACACCGCGAGGATGACGAGGATGCCGGTGGCGAGCACCTGGTAGTTCGGGTCGACGCCGGCGAGGGCCAGACCGCTGTTGAACGTCTGGACGATGAGCGCCCCGATGAGGCTGCCGACGATGACGCCGCGACCGCCGAACAACGACGTCCCGCCGATGACCACGGCCGTGATCGACAGCAGGTTGTAGTTGAGCCCGGCGTTGGGATCGCCGCCGCCGACGCGTCCGCACACGATCCAGGCCGCGACCGCCACGCAGAAGCCGGCGACGATGTACGCCGAGAGCAACACCCGCTTGGTGGCGATGCCCGCGAGCCGGGCCGCCTCGGCGTCGTCACCGGTGGCGTACAGGTGACGGCCCCACGCGGTGTTGCGCATCGCGAACCCGACCCCGACGTAGAGCAGCACCATGAGCACGACGCCGTAGGTGAGGCTGAAGCTCCCGAGCGAGAAGGTCTTCCCGGTCCACAGCAGGAAAGAGTTGGGGTCGACCGAGATCGTCTCGCCCTTGGCGTACAGCAGCGTCACCGCGGTGAAGATCGAGAACGTGCCGAGCGTGACGATGAACGGCGGCAGGTTGACCCGGGTGACCAGCAGGCCGTTCACCAGCCCGGTCAGCAGCGCGACGACCAGGCCGGCCAGGATCGCCAGGACGGCCGGGACCCCCGAGTTCGCCACGAGTTTCGCCATCACGAGTGACGAGAACACCATCGCCGAGCCGACCGACAGGTCGATGCCCGCGGTCAGGATGATGATGTTCTGACCGACCGCGAGGGTGCCGACCACCGCCATCTGCTGCACCAGCAGCGACAGCGCCTGCGGGCGGATGAAGTTCTCGGCGGCGAAGGCGAAGACCACCAGCGAGAGCACCAGCACGATGAGCGGGCTCAGCGCGGGCCGTTCGTGCAGGACGTGCTGCACCCGCTCGAACGGCGATCGGTCGCGCTGCCGCAGGCTCTCGGCGTCGTCGACGGTCTCGGTGCCGGCCGCGCGCTCGGTGGCCGGCCCGGAGGTCGTGGCGGGTTCAGGTGTCACTGGTGCTCCCCCAGCATCTCGAAAGACCTTCGTCGACGGTCTGGGCCTTCACGCCCTCGGGTACGTCGGTGGCGACCAGGTTGGTGCCGGTGTCGAGGAACGTCTTGCCGGGGGTGACGCCCGGCGGCTCCTGCCCCTGCGAGATCTTCACGACCGCCTCGACCCCGAGCGCCGCCATGTCACCCGGGTACTGCGTGGCGTCCGCGGCGAACACCCCGCTCTTCACGCTCTCCATGCCGCTGCAGCTGCCGTCGATCGTCACCACGAACGCCTTCTGCGTGGCCTTGGCCGCCTGCAGGGCGGCGTACGCGCCCCGGCCGGCCGGTTCGTTGACGGAGTAGACGACGTTGATGTCGGGATTGGCCGACAGGCACTGCTCCATCGCGGTCCGACCGCCGTCGACCGCGCCCTGCGTCGGCTGGTGGCAGGCGATCTCGTACTGGCCGCCCCCTCCGCCCCCGACACCCTTGTATTGACCGCTGCGGGGTTCCTGCGCGAGCTGGCTGGTGCTGCCGGGGTCGATGCCCATGCCCTCGAGGAAGCCGTGGTCGCGCTCGATGTCCACCGAGGCGACCTGGTCGTCGTAGAGGTCGAGCATGGCGATGACGGCCTTCTTGCCGCCCAGCCGCGCCGCCGTGTACTGCCCGATCAGCCGCCCGGCCTGGGTGTTGTCGGTCGCGTAGGTGTTGTCGGTGACGTCGGCCGGGATCGGCGGGGTGTCCAGGGCGATGACGTAGAGCCCGTTGTCGCGCGCCAGCCGGATCGCCGCGTTGACCGAGTTCCCGTTGCTGGCGATGAGGATCCCCTTGTCGCCACGGGCGATTGCCGTGTAGATCTCGTTGATCTGGTTCTGGGTGTCGCCGTCCATCGTGCCGGCGGCGACACTCAGGTCGATGCCCGCGGCGTCCGCCTTCTCCTGCGCCGCCTGCCGCATGGCCACGAAGTACGGGTTGGTCAGGGTCTTGAGGATGAGGGCGACCCCGACGGTGTCGTTGCTGGTCACGCACGCGGTCAGCGAGCCGACGGCCGTCGCGAGGACGACGACGGCGGACAGCAGGCGACTCCGAGCCGATCGGTGCATGCGCTCCCGTCCCGACGCCGGCACGCGGCCCCGTCGCCGCGCGCTCGACTGCATGCCTTGCCCGGAATCGGCGGGTTTCAACCCCCTTGGTCGCGCGAGATCCGGTGGGACCGGGCGCCGGGCCCGGGCGCCGTCAGCGGCGGGTGGCCAGCAGCAGGCCGTCGCCGACCGGGAGCAGGGCGGCGTCGAAGCGCTCGTCGTCGCGGATCAGCCGGGCGAGCTCGCGCAGGGCGAGGGTGGCGGGATCGCGCTGGCCGGAGTCGGTGATGCGGTCGCCGGAGAGCACGCCGACGAAGGCGACCACTCCACCGACCCGCAGCAGCCGGGCGGCCTGCTCGAGGTAGCCGGGGTAGCCCTCGCGGTCGGCGTCGACGACGAGGGCGTCGTACGCGCGGTCGGTGAGGCGCGGCAGCACCTCGGCGGCGGAGCCGTTGATGAGCCGGAAGCGGTTGGTCGGGGTGCCGGCCTCGGTGAAGGCCTGCCGGGCGGCGCGCTGGTGCTCGGCCTCGACGTCGACCGTGGTGAGGACGCCGTCCGGACGCATGCCGCCGAGCAGCCACAGCCCGGAGACGCCGGCGCCGGTCCCGGCCTCGACGACCGCGCGGGCCCCGAGCGCGCCCGCGAGCATCCGCAGCACCGCGCCGACCGAGGCGTCGACCGCGGTCACCCCCATCTCGTCGGCCCGGTGGATCGCGGCGGCGAGGACGTCGTCGGCCGCGGCTCCCTCGTGCGCCCACGCCTCGGCGTAGGCGAGGCCGGCCGGTCCGATGGGTGCGGGAGCAGCGGACGCCATGAGAGCGAGACTATCGGCGGTGGGCGCTCGCGCCCGCCCGCCTCACCGCAGTGTCGGCGTCCGCACGTCGCCGCCGGTCAGCGCATGCTGTCGACGATGAACCGGAGGTCGTCGACGGTGGTCATCGGGTTGACGATCGCGAACCGGGTGCACACCCGGCCGCGGTGCGTGGTCGGTGTGACGAAGGCCTGCTGGGCGTCGAGCAGCCGGGCCGTCCAGGCCGCGTAGTCGTCCGCCTCCCAACCCCGGCGGGCGAAGACGATGACCGACAGCTCCGGCTCGACCAGCAGTTCCAGGTGCTCGGCCTCGCGCACCAGTTCGGTGCCGGCGCGGGTGATCTCCAGGGTGCGCTCGACGGCCTCGCCGTACGCGGCCGTCCCGTGCACGGCGAGGGAGAACCAGAACGGCAGCCCCCGCGCACGCCGCGTCAACTGGATCGCGTAGTCGCTCGGGTTCCACTCGCCTTCCACCGTCACCGGGTCGAGGTAGCCCGCGTGCTGGGTGTGCGCCGCGCGGCCCAGCGCCGGGTCGCGGTAGAGCAGCGCACAGCAGTCGAACGGCGCGAACAACCACTTGTGGGGGTCGACGATGAACGAGTCGGCCCGTTCGACCCCGCGGTAGACCTCGCGGACCGAGGCCGCGGCGAGCCCCGCCCCGCCGTAGGCGCCGTCGACGTGCAGCCAGAGCCCGAAGTCGTCCGCGACGTCGGCGATGCCCGCGATGTCGTCGACGATGCCGAGGTTGGTCGACCCGGCGGTGGCGACGACGGCGAACAGGCCGTCACGGTCGAACTCGGTCATCGCCTCGACCGACGCCCGCAGCGCCTCGCCCGTCATCCGGCCGCGGGCGTCGCCGGGCACGTCCAGGACGTCGACGTCCATGACCACCGCGAGGGCGTGCTTGACCGACGAGTGGGTCTCGGCCGTCACCGCCACCGACCAGCGACCGCGCGGCGGGGCGCCCCGCCGCTGCCGGGTCGTCTCCCGGGCTGCCACCAGCGCCGACAGGTTGCCGATGGTGCCGCCCTGCACGAAGACGCCCCCGGCCTCCGGCGGCAGCCCGGCGAGGTCGGCGAGCCACCGCAGGGCCTGGTTCTCGGCGTAGACCGCGCCGGACCCCTCGAGCCAGGAACCGCCGTAGATGCTGGAGGCGCCGACGAGCATGTCGAAGGCCGCCGCGAGCTTCGTCGGCGCGCTCGGGATGAACGACAGGTACCGCGGGTGGTCGATGGACAGACACGCCGGTGCGAGGACGTCGTTCCAGAGCCGTACGGCCTCGTCGTGGCCGATCCCGTGCTCGGTGACGGTCACGCCGGCGACCTCGGTGAGCTCCTCGGGCGTCAGGGCGTGGTCGAGCGGGGCGGCCATCTCCAGCCGCTCGAGGCAGCTCTCCGCGAGCGCGCGCGCCGTGGCCTCGACGCGGGGTGTGTACGTGTGCACGCCCGCGAACCTAGCGCCGGGACGCGCGTCGCCGGATCGCACAGCAGACGGACAGCGGCGACAGCGGTGGCGCAGGGCCTGCGTCTGCCAGGATCACAGGGGCGGTGGGCGTCGGCCAGGCTGAGAACCCACCCAGGCACCGGGAAGCCGCACAGCGGACACTGGTGTTGTGGGTACACGGCGTACACCACCTGCACGTCCGACGTACCTGAGACAGAGGCCGCCCGTGACCACGCTCCGCCCCGACGACGCCCCCGCCGGCGTCCGCGCGGATGTCCCCGACCTGCCCGCGGATCCCGCCGCGGCAGCGCCCGCGGAGCTGTCCGCCGAGGCGCGCCAGAGCTGGGACGAGATCGTCCGCGAGCACGCCGACCGGGTGTACCGGCACGCCTACCGGCTGGCCGGCAACAAGGCCGACGCCGAGGACCTCACCCAGGAGACGTTCGTCCGGGTCTTCCGCTCGCTCGACCGGTACACGCCCGGCACCTTCGAGGGCTGGCTGCACCGCATCACCACCAACCTGTTCCTCGACCTCGTCCGCCGCCGGGCCCGGATCCGCTTCGACGCGTTGCCCGACGACGCCTCCGACCGGCTGCCCTCGTCGTCCGCGGGGCCCGAGCAGAGCTACGACGACAACCGCCTCGACCCCGAGATCCGCGAGGCGCTCGCCGCGCTGCCGCCGGACTTCCGGGCGGCCGTCGTGCTCGCCGACCTCGAGGAACTGTCGTACGAGGAGATCGCCGACACCCTCGGCATCAAGGTCGGCACGGTCCGCTCCCGCATCCACCGCGGCCGGGTCCTGCTGCGCACCGCCCTCGCCCACCGCGCCCCGGTACTGCGTCGCCGCCCCGGCACCGCCACGGTCTGACGCGTCGCCTGTGCGTTCGGGAGCGGACCGGCGTCCGCGCGCCGCATCGGGCAGACTCGGGTGGCGATGAGCGACGAATGGGGACGTCCGAGCGGCGTCGAGGGCGGCTTCGCCGAGCGCGCTCCTGACGAGGTCCCGACCTACACCCCGCCGCCGCGCACCGCGCCCCCGCCCGACGTCGCCGCGGCCTACGGTCGGCACGCCGCCGACGACCGGGCGTTCGACCCGCCGCCGAACCACCGGGTCGCCCCCCGCGCCGGTGTCATCACCCCGCCGGTGCGCCCCGGGGAGCCCGAGACCTTCGGCGCCCCTGAAGGCGTCGAGAGCTTCGCGCCCGCGCCCGGTGACCGGATCTCACCGTCCGGGCCGACGCCGGAGTCCCCGTGGTGGGTCGAGGGCGCCGAGCGCGACCCGTGGCGCGACCCGGGTTCGGCCTACGGCCTGGGCCGGCCGGCGGTGTTCGTCGACGGCCGTCCCGCCCCCGATCTCACCGACCTCGACCTCACCGACGACGACGACCTCCCGGCCGAGGAGACCGACGACGGCGAGGACGACCGCAAGGTCGTCCGCGGCCGGTTCGGCTGGTCGGCGCTGGCGCTCGCGCTGGTCATCGGCGTGGTCGCCGCCGTCGGCGGTGGGGCCGTCGGGTACTTCCTCACCGACCGCGCGGTCGGGGTGGTCACGGACGGCGGGGTCACGCTCGGCACCGCCGGAACCCCCGCGAACCGCCCGCCGGGCTCGATCGCCGACCTCGCCCAGCGGGTGACCCCCGCCGTCGTCTCGATCGAGGTCCGCACCGCGCAGGCGCTGGGCACCGGCTCGGGCGTGGTGGTCTCGAAGGTCGGCAACGGCAGCTACATCGTCACCAACAACCACGTGGTGTCCGCCGCGGCCGACAGCAACGCCGACGCCACCATCCGGGTCTCGTTCTCCGACACCACCACCGCCACGGCGGTCATCGTCGGCCGCGACCCGCTCACCGACCTCGCCGTCATCAAGGTCGACAAGACCGACGTCACCGTCGCCTCGCTGGGCGATTCGGAGAAGGTCGCCGTGGGCGACCCGGTCATCGCCATCGGCTCGCCGCTCGGCCTGCAGGGCTCGGTGACCTCGGGCATCATCTCCGCGCTGCACCGCCCGGTGCGGTTGTCCGGGGAAGGGTCGGACACCGACGCCGTCATCGACGCCCTCCAGACCGACGCCGCCATCAACCCCGGCAACTCCGGCGGCGCGCTCATCGACGCCAGCGGCGCGATCATCGGCATCAACTCGGCGATCGCCTCGCTCGGGTCGTCGGGCGCCGGCGGCAACATCGGCGTCGGGTTCGCCATCCCGGCGAACGAGGCGCGAACGATCAGCCAAGAGTTGATCCGCACCGGCAAGGCCACCCACTCCACCCTGGGCGTCTCCGCGCGCAGCGTCACCGACGGCACCCGCGACGGCGCCTACATCGTCCAGGTCGTCCCGGACGGCCCGGCGGCCAAGGCGGGGCTCAAGGAAGGCGACGTCGTCACGCAGTTCGGCGACCTCTCGATCGGCTCGGCCGACGAGCTCACCGTCGCCGTGCAGCAACTCGCACCTGGCGCGAAAGCCCCGCTGACGTACTTCCGGGGCGGGTCGCAGACCACTGTGACCGTCACCCTCGGCACCGCCTGAGGGGTTACGCTCGGGCCATGTTCCAGATCGGGCCGATGGAGCTGCTGGTCCTGGTCGTGATCGGGTTGGTCGTGATCGGGCCGGACAAGCTGCCGGGCCTCGCCAAGGACGCCGCGCGCCTCATCCGCGCGCTGCGTGACATGGCCACCGGCGCCCAGTCGCAGCTGCGCAACGAACTCGGCGACCTCGGTCCCGAGTTCCAGGACCTCGGCCTGGACGACCTGCGCTCGCTCAACCCCCGCGTCGCGCTCACCAAGATGATCTTCGACGACCCGGAGCCCGCCCGCCCGGCCGCGCCCATGGCGGCTCCGCTCGAGCCGGACCTGCCCGCCGTTCCCCGCCCCGGCCAGGCCCCGCTGGGCCGCGGCGAAGCCGTCCCGATCGACGACGACGCCACCTGACTGCCCGACCGGGCTGCACTCCGACCGGGCTGCTCTCCGACCGGGCTGCTCTCCGACCGGGCTGCTCTCCGACCGGGCTGCTCTCCGACCGGGCTGCTCTCCGACCGGGCTGCTCTCCGACCGGGCTGCCGCGAGGCGGGAGCGGTGGGGCGTCAACGGCCGCCGCCTGCGACCACGATCCGGACGTCATGGGAGTGGAGCACGGCGCCGGGCGCGGCGGATCACCGCTCGCTGGCCGCAACGTCGTAGCGGTCGAGCTGTGCGAGGTAGCCCGGGGACGCGGGCGAGCAGGTGGGTGGCTGACGCGCTGAACCAGCAGGTGACGAGCTGCGCCGGGGTGAACAGGTCGGGCACCACGGTGGTGGGGTCGGGGTACGCGGCGTCGAACCAGTCGTGGCTCGCGCGCTACCAGGTGTGGTCGTCGGTGGTGAGTCGGCCCGATCGGCCAAGGGTGTTGGCCAGGGCGAACACCCCGAGGTGTCGGCCTCGGGGGTCGGGAACGGCTGACTCCCAGCGCACGTAACGCACGTCAGACTGTTGCGTTGCGCAACGGTGTTCGGGTGGGGTCGACGTCGGGTGGTGGTGTCCACCACGGCACGCCGTCTTGCATGTGGCAGGTCCAGCCCCATCGCCCGAAGTTGCGGTGGTGGTGCCCGCAGAGCAGGGTGAGGTTGTCGATTTCGGTCTCGCCGTCGTACAGCCAGTCCAGGACGTGGTGTCGTTGGCACCACTGCGGTGGGATCCGGCAGTCGGGGAACGAGCAGTGAACGTCGCGGGCGATCAACGCTTTGGTCTGGCCGGCGCTGGCCAGGCGTTTCGTTCGGCCGTGGGACAGGACGCCGCCGGCGTCGTTGAGGACGACGGGGATGATCTCGGCTTCGGCCGCCAGGTTCAGCAGTTCCGCCACGGACATGTCGCCACCGTGGGAGGTGTGGACGCGTCCGGTCCGGGTCTCGAGGTCCTTGACGGTCATGGTGACGACGAGGGTGGTGGGGACGCCGCCGGAGTCGGGCAGGGTGCCGGAGCGCAGGAACCGGTCGCACAGTTCTTCCAGGGCGTCGTGCAGGCGGACGTCCGCGGCGCGGGTGTCGGGGCCGTGGCCGTCGTCGGGTCGCGGTGCCGCCAGCGGCGACAGCACGGTCTGCAGCTTGGCGAACAGCCCGGCGGTGAGGTTCCCGCGTAGGACGCCGGCACCGTCGTCGTTCTGGTGCAGCCGCAGGGACCGGCGGCGGCGGTGGGCTTCGTCGCGGGGTTTCGGTCCGTCCTGGTCGAGCGTGTCGCGCAGGTCGCGGCCGAGTGTGGCGACGTCGGTCGGGTCGTACTTCCGCGCCACGTCCAGTAGTTCGCGTTCGGCGGCGTCGACGACCTCGACCGGGAGTCCGACGGGCAGGGCGTCGACGGCCCGGTCGATGGTGTGGGCGTGGTCGGCGGTGATCAACCCGGCGGTCTGGGCAGCGGCGACGTGCGGTCGCAGCGGCGGCAGTGGTTCCCCGGTCAACGTAACCCGTGGGGCGCAGCCGTTGGCGGTGCGCACACGTCGTTTCGCTTCGGCGGGCCGGATGCGTAGGGCACCGGCCAGCCAGGCCGCGGTGGACCGGGCGCCCGTGCGTTCGATCGTGTCGGGTCGCCGTTCGATCTCGGCGATCAACGCCTGATCACACGAGGCGAGCACGTTCATCGCGGCCTGCAGTTCGTGGATTGCGCCGAGGACCTCATGACCTTCCGCCTCGCGTACCGCGGTGGGGATCAGCGCCGCGAGTGTGTCGACCTGCGCGCGGAGGGCCGCGACCTGGTCGAGCATCGACAGCGACTTCTCTCGCTTGCCGTGTTCGACATCGTCCATCGCGGTGAGGATGGCCTGCGCCTGGTCGGAGAGCACGAATCCGTCGTCGGTCTCGAGGAACACCGGCTCGCACGGCACCCACTCGTAGAGGATTGGGGCTGATTCGTGCATGTGTTCGAGTGTACTCATTGCGGTCGGAAAGTCAATGATTTGCTGCTGATTCTCCGGCCAGAAGTTGCGCGCGGGCTGGGTTCCGTGAGAACTGCGGTGAGGGTCCCCGACCTGCCGGGGTGGTCCCGTGGACCAGTCCGTCCTGCGTGCTCGGCTCGCGTTCCGCACGCCGTTCACCTGCCTGTGGTCACCCTGCGCTCTTCCCGAAAGGCAGGCACAAGCAGGCACACGGGAAACGGGACCGTCGGCCAACCGCGGGAGACGAACTGGTCCACCACACCACGCACGGGTGCCGGGTACCCCTACTCCGTACTTCTCTCGAAACCCGACCCCGCGCAACCGGGCGCTGGCGAACGGAGAACTGTTCACGCATCGCGTGTCCGCTGCGGTCACGCCGGGCACTAGTTCCGAGAGAACTGCGATGAGCGTCCCCCAGCTGATGGCGTGGTCGACGGGACCAGACCAGCTCTCGCTCTCGGCGCACCCGCCGCGCGCCGTCCGCCTGTCTGTGGTCACCTCCCGCTCTTCTCGGAACGACACCACAAGCAGGTAGACAGCCAGCGCAGGGTGACTCGACATCGCAGGGCGGACTGGTCCACGGCACCACCCACGAGGGTCGGGTACCCCTACTCGCACTTCTCTCGAAACCCGACCCGCGCGCAACCGGCGCCGGAGGAGGAGAACTGCTCACGCATCGCGTGTCCGTGGCGGTCACGCCGTGCACCAGTTCCGAGAGAACTGCGATGAGGGTCCCCGACCTGACGGCGTGGGTCGACTGGACCAGACCAGCTCTCGCTCTCGGCGCACCCGCCGCGCGCCGTTCGCCTGTCTGTGGTCACCCCCCGCTCTTCTCGGAACAACACCACAAGCAGGTAGACGGCCAGCGCAGGGTGACTCGACATCGCAGGGCGGACTGGTCCACGGCACCACCCACGGGTGTCGGGTACCCCTACCCGTAGTTCTCTCGGAACCGCCGCACCACGCAGCCGGCCTGCCTGGGACTCAGCGCAGCTCACCAGGCTGAACCGGAATCGAGACGAGAGATCGTTGCATCCAGCACACGTCGTGCCAAGAGCCGCCCTTGAACCCGATGTTCCGGTACACCCCGACGTCCTCGAACCCCATCGCCCGGTGCAGCCCGATGCTGGCAGGGTTCGGCAGCGCGATGCCGGCGAGCGCCGTGACGTACCCCCGGTCGGCGAGACGCGCGAACAACACCTCGTACAACCGACGCCCGATCCCTCGGCCGCGGGCGGATCCGGCGAGGTAGACGCTCACGTCGCACGCCCAGCGGTAGGCCGCCCGTTCACGGTGGCGCGTGGCGTAGGCGTAGCCCACCACCTCGCCGTCGACCACCGCGACGAGCCAGGCGTGCGCGGCGAGCGAGGCCTCGATGCGCGCCGCGACCGTCTCGACCGACGGCACGTCCTCCTCGAACGACACGGCGGTGTCGAGCACGAACGGGGCGTAGATGCCGCGGCAGCCGGCGGCGTCGGCGGCGGTGGCCGCTCGGATCGTTGCGGTGGACAACTCAGACCGGGGG
This sequence comes from Jatrophihabitans sp. YIM 134969, assembly GCF_054456675.1. Classification (NCBI taxonomy): domain Bacteria; kingdom Bacillati; phylum Actinomycetota; class Actinomycetes; order Jatrophihabitantales; family Jatrophihabitantaceae; genus Jatrophihabitans; species Jatrophihabitans sp. YIM 134969. The sequence goes on along the minus strand of NZ_JBTJEQ010000007.1, from coordinate 15,210 downwards.
TTCGGGGTCGTACTGGATGTACCGACGCGTCTCCCGCGCCCGGTCGTACGACGACAGCCGGGCGACCAGGTGCAACCCCATGTCGATCCCCGCCGACACCCCCGCGGCGGTGATCACCGAACCGTCGTCCACGAACCGCTGGTCGGGGCGGACGTCGACGGACGGGTCGAGCGCGACCAGCTCGTCCAGCTCCGACCAGTGCGTGGTGGCCGGCCGGTTCTGCAACAGGCCCGCCGCTGCATAGAGCAACGATCCGGTGCACACCGACGTCATCACCGACGCCGTGGCGGCCAACTCGCGGATCCAGGCCAGTTCTTCGGCGTCGTTGACGAGCTCGCGGGTGCCGCGCCCGCCGGGGTAGACGACCAGCGCGAGGGGCGGTGCCGACGCCCACGAGTGTGACGGGGTGATCTGCAGCCCCTTGGCGCCCGTGACGGCCGCACCGGACCGCGACAGCGTGATCAGGGCCCAGCCGTCCTCGGGATGGTGCTGCGTCCAGGCCGCGAGGACCTCGTACGGCCCGACGGCGTCGAGCTCCTCCATGCCGTCGAAGAACGCGATCCCGATCGTCGGCATGGAGCGGAACCTAGCGCCCGACGGGTGCGAGGCCCAACGATCGTCCGACCAGGGACCGCGAGCGTGCCGCCAACTGCTCGGCGACAGCTTCGAGGGCCTGAGCCGCGGGGGAGTCGGGCGCGCCGAGCACGACCGGGACCCCGGTGTCGCCACCCTCGCGCACGCGGGTGTCGAGCGGGATCTGGCCGAGCAGCGGGACCCGCGTGCCGGTCGAGGTGGCCAGCGAGTCCGCGACGGCCTGACCGCCTCCGCTGCCGAACACCTCGTTGCGGCTACCGTCCGGCATCTCGAGCCAGGACATGTTCTCGACCACCCCGACGATCTGCTGGTGGGTCTGCAGCGCGATCGAGCCCGCACGCTCGGCGACCTCGCGGGCGGCGAGCTGCGGGGTGGTCACCACGAGCAGTTCGGCCGACGGCACCAGCTGCGCGACCGAGATCGCGATGTCGCCGGTGCCCGGCGGCAGGTCCATGAGCAGGACGTCGAGCTCGCCCCAGTAGACGTCGGCGAGGAACTGCTGCAACGCCCGGTGGAGCATCGGGCCGCGCCAGACGACGGCGGTGTTGCCCGGGGTGAACATGCCGATCGAGATGACCGAGACGTCGTGGGCGACCGGCGGGACGATCATGGAGTCGACCTGCTGGGGCTTGTCGGCGGCGCCGATCATGCGCGGTACCGAGAAGCCGTAGATGTCGGCGTCGACCACGCCGACCCGCAGTCCGCGCTTGCTCAGTGCGACGGCGAGGTTGACCGTCACCGAGGACTTGCCGACCCCGCCCTTGCCGGAGGCCACGGCGTAGACGCGGGTCTTGGAGCCGGGCTGAGCGAACGGGATCTCCCGCTCGGGGGAGTCGCCGCGCAGGCCCTTGCGCAGGCCGGCGCGCTGCTCGTCGTTCATGACCCCGAACGACAGGTCCACCGACGTGACACCCGGCACCGTGGACACGGCCGCGGTCACGTCCTTGGTGAGCTTGTCGCGCATCGGGCAGCCCGCGACGGTCAACAGGATCCGCACGGCCACCCGGCCGGGATCGCCGTCGACGCCCGGGTTCACGGACTCGACCATGCCGAGGTCGGTGATCGGCTTGCGGATCTCCGGGTCGTCGACCGCATCGAGCGCGCGGCGCACCGCGGCTTCCTCGACCGTCACCGGCGCAGTCGCGGGTTCCTGCTTGCCTTCACCACCGAAGAGACGCACAGCGACGATGGTACGGAGGCGGCCGACGGGCTCGTGGTGTCCGTCGACACCCCCACCGGTCGGGCATCCGATTGGACAGCATCTCGCCAGGAACGCAAAGATCCGTCCTGTATGTCGTCAGCAACCGGTAACACCGAGGAGAACGTATGAGCGACCGCCCCCAGGACCAGGGCGGGTCGGACGGTCAGCCGTCCGGTCAGGGCGGTCCTCCGACTCCCTACCCCGGCGCGGGCGACCAGCCCCCGTCGCTGACCAAGGGCGGCGACTCCACCCCGGCACCGAGCTACGGCTACGGCCCGCCGTCGTACAGCGGCGACACGCCGCCGGCCCAGCCCGGCCTCGGCGACCAGCCCGGCTACGGCGGCCAGCCGTCGTACAGCGACCAGTCGGTGCCCTACGGCGCCGGTCCGCAGCAGACGAACTACGACGCCCCGACCGCCGGCTACGACCAGCAGGGCTCGTTCACCCCACCGCCGCCCGGCCCGGCCGGCGGCTACGGCGCGTACGGCCCGCCCGCGGGCACCGGCCCCTACGGCTCGCCGCCGCCGAAGAAGAAGCGCACCGGTCTGGTCATCGGCCTCATCGCCGGCGGACTGGTGGTCGTCATCGCACTGGTCATCGGTCTGGTCGCGATCCTCGCGGGCGGCGGCGGCAAGCCGTCGGAGACCGTGCAGGCCTACCTGCAGGCCCTCTCCGACGGCGACGCCGCGAAGGCCCTCGAGCAGGGCGAGAAGCCGCCGGACACCACCTTCGCCACGAGCGACGCGCTCAAGGCGCAGCAGGAGATCGCGAAGATCACCGACATCGACGTGAGCGAGGGCTACAGCGGCAGCCGCAGCGCCCGGGTGTCGGCCACCTACAAGTTCGGCGACAAGCAGGCCGATGAGTCGTTCACGCTGACCAAGATCGGCGGGAAGTGGAAGCTCGACGACGTCGTCTACCCGATCGACCTCACCGGCCTCGACGACGTCCCCGGGCTCACGCTGATGGGCATCGACGCGGGCGACAAGAACAAGGCCTACGTGTTCCCCGGCCCGCTCGTGTGGGGCTCGTCCAACGAGTACCTCAGCGTCACCGAGTCCGAGCCGGACGACTTCACCCTCAGCCCGGCCGACGGCTCGTTCTCGTTCTCCACGCTCGAGACCGGGCTCTCGGACGCCGGTGAGAAGGCGGTCGCCGAGGCCGTGACCACGTTCATCGACGACTGCGCCAAGGAGAAGTCGCTGACGCCGGAAGGCTGCCCGCAGCGCGAGTACGACTACGAGGCGGTCGACGGCACGGCGACCTGGAAGGCGCCCGGCGACCTCAGCGCGCTGGAGTACCGCACCAGCAGCCCGGTCACCGAGGTGTACGTCAGCGGAACGCTGACCTGGTCGGTGAGCTACACCGCCGAGGACTACGACGGCAAGCGCACCACCAAGACCGCGAACAACGTCGACGGGTCGCTCTACGGCACCGTCGACCTCACGCAGGACCCGCCGGTCTACTCGGAGTGAACGTCCGCCGCGTCCGGCGGTGGTGTGCGGTTCTTCTTCTTGCCGCCACCGCCGCCGCGCGCGGGTTCGGCCAGACGCTGGAGCTCTGAGCGCAGGAAGTCGCGGGTGGCGACCTCGCCCAGCGCGACGCGGATGGCCGCGATCTCGCGGGCGAGGTACTCGACCTCGGCCTTGTTCTGCGCCGCGACCTGCCGGTCGTCGTCCATGTTGATGCGGTCGCGGTCGTCCTGGCGGTTCTGGGCCAGCAGGATCAGCGGGGCCGCGTAGGCCGCCTGCAGCGACAGGATCAGCGTGAGGAACGTGAAGGTGTACGGGTCGAACTGCCAGGACTTCGGCGCCGCGACGTTGTAGACGATCCAGATCACGATGAGGATCGACTGGATCACCAGGTACCGGCCGGTGCCGAGGAACCGCGCGATCGTCTCGGTGGTGCGGCCGAAGCTCTCGGCGTCGTAGCTGACCAACGGCGCGCGCCGCTGCGTGACCGGCTGGTCGAGGCGCGTCCGGTTCCCCCGCCGCCCGCCGTCAGCCACGGATCACGTCCTGGTCGGAGTCGAAGCTCTCGCGCCAGTCCTCCGGCAGCAGGTGGTCCAGCACGTCGTCGACCGAGACCGCACCGAGGAGCCGGTCGTTGTCGTCGACCACCGGCACCGCCACCAGGTTGTAGACGGCGAGGTGACGGGTGACGACGTCGATCGAGGCGTCCGGCGACAACGCGCCGGTGTCGGTCTCGACGACCCCGCTCACCAACGACGACGGCGGCTCCCGCAGCAGCCGCTGCAGGTGCGCCACACCGAGGAAACGACCGGTCGGGGTGGCCTGCGGCGGGCGCGCGACGTAGACCTGCGCCGCCAGGGCGGGGGACAGGTCGGGGTTGCGCACCCGCGCGAGCGCCTCGGCCACGGTGGCGTCGGGAGCCATGATGACCGGTTCGGTGGTCATGAGCCCGCCGGCCGTCAGGTCGCCGTAGCTCATCAACCGCCGCACCGGGGCGGCCTCCTCGGGTTCCATGAGGCGCAGCAGGCGTTCCTGCTCGTCCGCCGGCATCTCACCGAGCAGGTCGGCGGCGTCGTCGTCGTCCATCGCCTCGAGGACGTCGGCGGCGCGTTCGTCGGCCAGGGCGCCGAGGATGTCCACCTGCTCGTCCTCGGGCAGTTCGGCCATGACGTCGGCGAGGCGTTCGTCGTCGAGCGCGGCGACGACCTCGCGCCGGCGCTTGTCGGTCATGTCGCCGAGCTGACTGGCGAGGTCGGCCGGACGCAGGCCGGCGAGGACCGCCAGCAGCGCGTCCGTGCCCTGCTGGCCGCCCCGCAGGTCCTCGTCGACGGCGAGCCCGCGCACCTCGTCCCAGTCGACCTGCCAGAGCTGGCGTCCGCGCCCCAGCCGACCGCCGGCGCGGCGCACCGCCAACCGGTCCAGCTGCCAGTCGCGGGTGCGGGTGAGTTCCATCCCGGCGTCGACGATGGTGACGCGGGAGCCGTCCTCGGCGAGGGTGACGGCGCGGTCGAGCAGTTCGCCCACCACCATCAGCTCGCCCGGACGCTGTTCGTAGCGGCGCATGTTGACCGTGCCGCTCGCGAGCACAACGGCGTCGTTCTCGATGCGGGTGACCCGGCCCATGGGCACGAACACGCGGTGGCGGTGCTGGATCTCGACCACGAGCCCGAGGACCCGCGGTGGCTGCGAGCCGAGTCGGAGGTTGACGGTGACGTCGCGGACCCGCCCCAGCTGGTCGCCTGACGGGTCGAAGACCCCGATGCCCGCGAGGCGGGCCACGAACACCCGCGTCGCAGTCACGCGGGCAGCCTACGGCTGGCAGGTTGCGACCGGTCGCATGTGAGGGTGGACGCAGGAAGGTGGCCTTCCGCGATGGGGTCGGGCACGGTGTCCGTCATGGTCGTTCCCGTCATCGCCGACGCCCCCGCACTGAATGGACTCGGCCCAGCCCGCACCCTGCGCCCGCGGCGCTCGTGCCTCGCGGTGCCGGGGAGCAACCCTCGCTTCCTGGAGAAGGCCAAGGGCCTCGACGTCGACCAGGTCTTCCTCGACCTCGAGGACGCCTGCGCCCCGCTGGTCAAGCCCGAGGCCCGCGGCAACATCGTCGCGGCGCTCAACGAGGGCGGGTGGGGCGAGAAGATCCGCGTCGTGCGGGTCAACGACCTCACGACGCACTGGACCTACCGCGACGTCATCGAGGTGGTCGAGGGCGCGGGCGCCAACCTCGACGCCATCATGCTGCCGAAGGTGCAGACGGCCGCCCAGGTCCAGTGGCTGGACATGCTGCTCAGCCAGGTCGAGAAGACCATGGGCTACGAGGTCGGCCGCATCGGCATCGAGGCCCAGATCGAGAACGCCACCGGCCTCATCAACGTCAACGAGATCGCCTTCGCCTCGCCCCGCATCGAGACCATCGTCTTCGGCCCGGCCGACTTCATGGCCTCCATCAACATGAAGACCCTCGTGGTCGGCGAGCAGCCCGCCGGCTACACCCAGGGCGACGCGTACCACTACATCTACATGCAGATCCTCATGGCGGCGCGGGCTCGCGGCGTGCAGGCCATCGACGGTCCGTACCTGCAGATCCGTGATGTCGACGGCTTCCGCGCGGTGGCCGAACGCTCGGCGGCGCTGGGCTTCGACGGCAAGTGGGTGCTGCACCCGGGTCAGGTCGACGCCGCGAACGAGGTGTACTCGCCCGGACAGGACGACTACGACCACGCCGAGCTCATCCTCGACGCGTACGAGTGGGCAACCTCCGAGGCGGGCGGCAAGAAGGGCTCGGCGATGCTCGGCGACGAGATGATCGACGAGGCCAGCCGCAAGATGGCGCTGGTCGTGGCGGGCAAAGGCCGCGCCGCCGGCATGCAGCGCACGACCACTTTCACCCCGCCCGAGAGCTGATCGAGGCGGCCGGCGGCACCTCGAGGTCTCGTCCGGCGCACGCCCGAACGTGCAGGTAACCTCTCCCGGTGCGCTCGCTGAAGATCGTCGTCCCGTCCCTGCTCGCGACCGGTGCCCTCTTGCTCACCGGCTGCTCGTCCACCGACGAAGGATCCGGTAGCCCCGCAGGCGCCTCGCGCGCCGCGAGCGGCAGCAGTTCGGCCTCCACTCCGCAGAAGCCCAGCGACGCCAAGTCGTTCGTGTCCGACTCGCTCGACGCGTTCGAGAAGGCGCCCGCGGCGCACGTGTCCGGATCGGGTGAGTCCGACGGCGAGTCGATCGCCCTCGACCTCAAGTACGGCGCGGACGTCGCGATCGGCACGCTGACGCTCGCGGGCAAGGAAGTCGAGATCAGCAAGGTCGAGGGCGGCACCGTGTACTTCAAGGCCGGCGCGGACTTCTGGACCAGCGTCGGTGTCCCCGACAGTGCGGTGGCCACGCTCGACGGCAAGTACGTCCAGATCGACTCGACCACGCAGGGCTTCTCCGACCTCGCCAAGCTGCTCGACCGCAACCAGTTCGCCGACGCGTTCCGTCCGGACGACAGCGACCTGGACGGCGCCGAGGTCGGCGGTCCGAAGGAGGTCAACGGCGTCTCGTGCTGGTCGGTCGAGGACTCCGACGGCAAGGGCGCGTTCTACGCCGCGGCGGAGGGCGACCCGCTCCCCGTCCAGCTCAAGGCCGGCACCGAGGGCACGTTCGACTTCGACGGCTACACCGACACCGTCGACGTTCCCACGCCGGATCCCGCCGACGTCGTCAAGCTCCCGTCCTCCTGACCTGCGCCGCGCTCGCCGACCGGAGCCGGTGTGACCTGACCGCGTGAGGCACCGGTCACGCCGCGGTGGTGGATCGGCGCTGTCCTCCGGATACTGCTCGGTAACTTCCGGGCGGTCGGACCGCCCCGACGCCGACGTCGAAGGAGCCCACCGATGGCCAAGCTCGCGCAGACCGCTGGTCTCACCGACATGCAGAAGGAGATCCTGTCGACGGTCAGGGACTTCGTCGACAAGGAAATCCTGCCGTACGCCACGGATCTCGAGCACAAGGACGAGTACCCGGCGGCCATCATCGAGGGCATGGCCGAGATGGGCCTGTTCGGCCTGATGATCGACGAGCAGTACGGCGGCCTCGGTGAGTCACTGCTGACCTACGCGCTGGTGGTCGAGCAGATCGCCCGCGGCTGGATGAGCGTGTCCGGGGTCATCAACACCCACTTCATCGTGGCCTACATGATCGCCCGCCACGGCACCGACGAGCAGAAGCAGCGGCTGCTGCCGAAGATGGCCACCGGCGAGGTGCGCGGCGCGTTCTCGATGTCCGAGCCGGACCTCGGTTCCGACGTCGCGGCCATCAAGACCAGCGCCAAGCCGGACGGTGACGGCTTCGTGCTCAACGGTCAGAAGATGTGGCTGACCAACGGCGGGCAGTCGCGGGTGGTGGCGACGCTGGTGAAGGACGACCTCGGCGCGGACTCGGTCTACCGGAACATGACCACGTTCCTCATCGAGAAGGAAGCCGGGTTCGGCGAGACCCGGCCCGGCCTGACCATCCCCGGCCGCATCGACAAGATGGGCTACAAGGGTGTCGAGACCACCGAGATGATCCTCGACGGCGTGCAGCAGACCGCCGACGACGTCCTCGGCGGACCCGACGCCCGGGGCAAGGGCTTCTACCAGATGATGGACGGCGTCGAGGTCGGACGCGTCAACGTCGCAGCGCGGGCCTGTGGCATCTCGATCCGAGCCTTCGAACTGGCCGTGGCCTACGCCCAGCAGCGGCGAACCTTCGGCAAGCCGATCGCGGAGCACCAGGCCATCGCGTTCAAGCTGGCCGAGATGGCCACCAAGGTCGAGGCCGCGCACCTGATGATGGTCAACGCCGCCCGGTTGAAGGACGCCGGACAGCGCAACGACGTCGAGGCCGGCATGGCCAAGCTCATCGCGTCGGAGTACTGCGCCGAGGTCACCCAGGACTCGTTCCGCATCCACGGTGGCTACGGCTACTCCAAGGAGTACGAGATCGAGCGGCTCATGCGCGAGGCGCCGTTCCTGCTCATCGGTGAGGGCACCAGCGAGATCCAGAAGACGATCATCAGCCGCGGCCTGCTCAAGGAGTACAAGGCACGGTGAGCAGTAGCGTCCTCCCGGTGACGGGCGGACGCGTGGTGGTCGTGGGATCGGCGAACGTCGACCTGGTGCTCCGGGTCGACCACGTGGTGGCGCCGGGGGAGACACTGCTCGCGGCCGGGTCCGCACGTGGCGCGGGCGGCAAGGGCGCGAACCAGGCGGTCGCCGCGGCACGGGCCGGAGCTGACGTCGCGTTCATCGGTGCAGTCGGCAACGATCCTGACGGCGGGCTCTCCCGGGACGCGCTCGACGCGGCCGGGGTCGACACCACCCGGCTGCGCGCCGTCGACGCCCCCACCGGGCTGGCCGTGGTGTCGGTCGCGGTCGACGGTGAGAACGCCATCGTCGTCGTGCCGGGCGCGAACCACACCCTCGACGAACTCGGTGACGGCGACCGCGACCTGCTCGCGACCGCAGCGGTAGCACTGTTCCAACTGGAGATCCCGCTGCCGTTCGTGACCGCGGCCGCCCGCCTGGTCGACGGTCTGGTCGTCCTCAACGCCGCCCCCGCCACCGCCCTGCCCGACGACCTCGTCGACGCCGTCGACGTGTTGGTCGTCAACGAGGGCGAGGCGGCGGTGCTCGGCGAGGCCGTCCTCGGTCGCGTGCCCGCGGTCGTCACCACGCTCGGCGCCGAGGGGTGTGTGCTGCAACTGCGGGGCGAGCCCGGACTGCGGGTGGCGGCCGAACGCGTCGAGGTCGTCGACACGACCGGGGCGGGCGACGCGTTCTGCGGTGCGCTCGCCGCGGCGCTCGCCGACGGCCGGGAGTGGCCCGACGTGTTGCACCATGCAACGACGGCGGCGGCGCGGGCCGTCGCGTCGGCCGGCGCTCAGGGCTGACGCAGCAGCGTCGCCGCGGCATCGGCCGCGGCGAGCGCTGTGCCGTTGCCCCGACGGTGCGACTCCATCGCCACCTCGGCGAACTTGATGGCGTGTTCGTCGCCGGTGTCGACCGCCGCCGCGACCACGTCGGCCGGGGTGACGCCCGGGGACGGCCACGGGTCGGCGGGCCGGCCGGGAGCCGGGCGGTACATGCCGGCTATCGCAGCGCTCGTCGCCCAGGCGTGGTGCAGGGTGCTCACCCACCGCTCGTGCGGCAACGACGGCAGCACGAGCAGCGCGGCGCGCGGCGCCGTGGCCATGTGCACGAGCATCGTCGGGTTCGAGGGCGCCCACGACGCGAAGCGCGTCACCGCGGTGTCGACGAGGTCAATCAGCGCAGCCGGGACCCCCGCCGGGTCGGGCACGTCGCGGGCGATGCCGACAGCGTCCGCCCAGGCCGGGTCGGACGTCAGGACCGCCGCGCGGGCCCGGACACCGCCGGTGTCGGGCACGCCGGGCAGGGCGTCGAACGCCGCGGCGAACGAGGAGTGCCCGGCCGGCCGGGTCGGTGGCAACGGCAACCACCGCGCCGCCCAGTAGCCCAGCGCCTGACCGAGTTCGCTGACGCGCTCGGGGGTCTCCCGCTCCCGCAGCGCCCGGACGACGTGCCCGGTGCGGATGAGCGGGTGGGTCGCGGACGCGACCGAACCCGGTGCGAGCCGGGGGAACCAGGTGACGAGGACGTCGGTCCACGACGCCTCGGCGAGGGCGCGGGCGAAGTACTGCAGCCAGTCACCCAGTCGCGACGGGTCCCCGAGCGGATCCCGCCAGGCATCGGGGGTGATCGCGAACCGCGCGGACGGCAGGTCCTCGAGCTTGCCGAGGTAGTCGTCGGCCCAGTGTTCGACGTCGTCGGCGTGGCCGGTGCGCACCAGTGCGTCGGCCGCCATGGGGCCGTGGTTGGACAACCAGCCCTCGAACTCCGGGCCGGTGCGGTGGAACCGGGTGAGGGCCTCGTCGTACTCGTCGCCTGGCATCGCCCCAGTAGACGACCTCCAGTGGGGTTGAGGTCAAGGCCGTTGAGTTACCGTCCGGGAGTGACCTGGCGGGTGCGGCTGGCCGTCGCCGCGGTGGTGGCCGCGGCGCTGCTCCCCGCTGTCGCCGCGGACGCCGCGCCGGCGCGTCCCCTGCTGGTCACGGGATACGTCGAGAGCGGTGACGGTCCCGCAGCCGTCACACCCAGCCTCGGCGCGCTCACGACGCTCGGCGTCGACGGCGTCAACATCAGCGCCACGGGCACGGCCGTCGGCGCACCCGACGCCGCCTCGAAGCGGCTGCTGAGCCAGGCCCACGCGCACGGCCGGTCGGCCGAGCTGCTGGTGGGCAACTTCTCCTCCGCGCTCGGCGACTTCGACGAGCGGGCCGCGCACCGGCTGCTCACCTCACCCACGAACCGGGCCGCCGTCGTCCGCGCACTGGTCGGGTACGCGGCCGCGGGCTGGGACGGCATCCACCTCGACTTCGAGTCCCTGGCGGCGGGCGACCGCGCCGGACTGACCGCGTTCTCCCGCGAGCTGCGGCAGGCGTTGCCCAGCGGCACGACCCTCGCCATGGCCGTCATGGCCGCGGACTCGATCGCCGGGTACCGGGCGACGGGGTACGACCTGCCGGCGCTCGCCCGCTCGCTCGACCGTGTGGTGCTCATGGCCTACGACCAGCACGGGCCGGGGTGGACCGCCGCCGGCCCGGTCGGCGGGCTGCCGTGGGTGCGCCGGGTGTTGACCGCCCTGCTGTCGCAGGTCCCCGCCGGGCAGGTCGATCTCGGCGTCGCGGGTTACGGCTACAGCTGGCCGACGTCGGGCGACGGCCGGCAGTGGTCCGACACCGGAGCCCGGGCGACGGCCGTCGACCCGCGGTGGGATGCACGACAGGGCGAGTGGCACGGCCGGCTCGACGGCGGCGGGCAGATCTGGTGGTCCGACCACCGGTCCCTGGTGCTCCGCGAACGCCTCGCGCGGCAGGCCGGCCTGCACGGTGTGGCCGTCTGGTCGCTCGGGCTCTCCGATCCAGTCAGCTGACGGTGACCTTCTTCCACGTCCCGGGAGTGCCGGCCCTGGTACAGAGGTAGAGGCCGCCGACCTGGTCGACGTACAGCTCGCCGATGGCGTGGGCGCCGGAGGTGGGTTTGCCGGTCTTCTTGCTCGGCACCAGCCGCAGCGGCGCGCGTCCTCCCTTCGCCTGGATGCCCAACCCCAGCGCCGAGTTCGCGTCGACGGCTGACCCGCCGCCGCCCGCGACGGCCTCGAGTCCGGTGCCCGACGTCGAGGCCGCCAACACCCCGGTACCGACCGGTGAAGACCCGACGACCCCGGCGTGGTCGGCGGAGTTGGTCGTCGCGTAGACGCCGTAGTAGGTCTCGGAGTCAGCTCGGACGGCCACGTCCTCCTGGCTGGCCGCCTTGAGGCCGTAACTGGTGAGGCTCTGGGCGTACACGCCACAGTTGTTCGCCGACAGGCCGGACACAGCTGACGAGTTCTTGGAGTCGCCCATGACCGCCGCGCGCTGACCGAACGTGCCGTCGAAGACCCCGGAAGCCGGACCGAGCCGACCGAAGAAGCCGATGCTGGTGCCGTTCGGGTCGTCGTTGACCACCGCGAACGGCGAGGAGTTCAGGCCGGTGTTCGACTGGACGGTCGTGATCGTCCCCCCGCCGTCGTTGATCGCGCCGAGCACCACCGCGTTGCCGGGGGCGGCCGCGGCGGGGGCGGCCGTCGTCACCTGGGTGGCGACCAGGCCGGCCGCGCCACCCACGGCCGCGGCGAGCAGCCCGCGGCGACTCACCGGCTTCGGGGCCGGCTCGCTCGGTGGCGGCGCGTCGAGTCGGGCTTCGAGGTCGGCGAGACGGGTGCGTAGTGCAACGATCTCGGCGCGGAGGTCGTCGTCGGTCATACGAGAGCCACCTTCTTCCAGGTGCCGGGCGTGCCGGCGACGGTGCAGAGGAACAGGACGCCCGCCTTGTCGACGTAGAGCTCGCCCAGGACGTGGCTGCCGGTGGTGGGCTTGCCGGCCTTCGCGCTCGGCACCAACCGCAGCGGCGCCCGGCCGCCCTTGGCGACGACGCCGTAGCCCTTGTTCGACGTGGCGTCGACGCCCGGTGCGGTGCCGTCGCCGGTCGCCTGGACCCCGGTGCCACTGGAGGAGTAGGCGTGCACCCCGGTGCCCGAGGTCGAGCGGCCGTAGGCGCCGTCGCCCGTGGAGCTGACGCCGTGCACGCCGACGAGCGGGGCCTCGCCGTAGACGCCCTCCCCGGCGGCCGAGCTGCCGTCGACACCCCGGCCGGAGGTCGAGAAGCCCTGCACACCGGCGGATCCGCTGCCGCCGTCCGCGTACCCCCGGACCCCGATCGCGAGCCCGGCACCCAAGATGCCCGGCTCGACGGTGCTCGAGGTCGTGCCGTAGACGCCCGACGCGCTCACGGACTTGCCGAGGACGCCGTCGTTGAACTGGCTCAGCCCCGTGACGCCCCGGCGGAAGCGGCTGTCACCGGTGACTGCGCCCGTGGCGCTCGGCACGACGAGCCCGCTCTGGTCGCCCAGTTGCCCGTACACGGCCAGGCTGCCACCACCCGTGTCCGGGTTGATGACACCGAGCGCGGCCGCGTTGGTGCCAGTGGCCGAGGTGATGATCGTGACGGCCGTGCCGCCGTCGTTGGCCGCGCCGAGGACGACGCTGTTGCCGGGCGCGGCCGCGGCGGGCGACGCCGTCGTCACCTGGGCCGCCACCAGACCGGCGCCGCCGGCGACGGCCGCGGCGAGCAGGCCCCGACGACTCACCCGCCCCGCCGCGGTCGCGGGCGGGATGGTCGTCGCCGGTTGCGGCTGGTGCGCCTCGAGCGCGGCGAGTCGGGTCCGCAGCGCGTCGATCTCCGCGCGCAGGTCGTCATCGGTCATCACGGACCGCCTTCCCTCGGGTGCCGGGTCGCGCGGACGGTAACCCGCCGCCGATGTCAGGCACCAGGAAGCGAAAGGGCAGCATCCTGCAAACCGGGGCTCGGTTCGTGACGTACCAGACGCCGGAGGGTCGCTCGGGCGGCGACCTCGCGGGTAAAGTTAGTTCCACTAACTAATCGCTACGTCTCGAACCGAGGATGCCGTGACCTCGTCCACCACCACCGCGCCGCCGAAGCGCCGGATGACCGTCGACGCCGACCACCCCCGCTACAAGTGGGTCGCGCTGTCCAACACCACGCTCGGCGTGCTGATGGCGACGATCAACAGCTCGATCGTCATCATCAGCCTCCCCGACATCTTCCGGGGGATCGGCCTCAACCCGCTGGAGCCCGGCAACGTCAGCTACCTGCTCTGGATGCTCATGGGCTTCCTGCTCGTGACGGCCGTCCTGGTCGTCTCGCTCGGGCGTCTCGGCGACATCTACGGTCGGGTCCGCATCTACAACCTAGGCTTCGTGGTCTTCACCATCGGCTCCATCGCCCTGGTGTTCGACCCGTGGAAGGCCGGTGGCGGCGCGCTGTGGCTGATCCTCTGGCGGGTCGTGCAGGGCGTGGGCGCCGCGATGCTGTTCGCGAACTCCACCGCGATCCTCACCGACGCGTTCCCCTCGAACCGTCGCGGTTTCGCCCTCGGCATCAACCAGGTCGCGGCGATCGGCGGGTCGTTCATCGGCCTCATCGTCGGCGGGTTGCTGGCGCCCATCAACTGGCGCCTGGTGTTCTTCGTGTCCGTCCCGTTCGGCCTGCTCGGCACCATCTGGTCCTACAAGAGCCTCCGGGAGACCTCGACCCGCAGCAGTGCGCGCGTCGACTGGTGGGGCAACGCGCTGTTCGCCGTCGGACTCACGGCGCTGCTCGCCGGGATCACCTACGGCATCCAGCCCTACGGCGGTCACAACATGGGGTGGACCAACCCGTGGGTGCTCGCGGGCCTCATCGGCGGCGCCGCCGTCCTCGTCGTGTTCGGCGTGGTCGAGACCAAGGTCGTCGACCCGATGTTCGACATGAGCCTGTTCAAGATCCGCTCGTTCGCCGCCGGCAACCTCGCGGGCCTGCTCGCCTCGGTCGGTCGCGGCGGTCTGCAGTTCATGCTGATCATCTGGCTGCAGGGCATCTGGCTCCCGCTGCACGGCTACTCGTTCGAGAAGACCCCGTTGTGGGCGGGCATCTTCCTGCTCCCGCTGACGGTCGCGTTCCTCATCGTCGGGCCGGTGTCGGGCACGTTGTCCGACCGGTTCGGGGCCAAGTGGTTCTCCACCGGCGGCCTGGTCCTCGTCGCGCTGAGCTTCCTCGGCCTCATGCTGCTGCCGACCGACTTCAACTACTGGGCCTTCGCCGGGCTGCTGGTGCTCAACGGCATCGGCTCGGGCATGTTCTCCTCGCCGAACACCACCGGGATCATGAACAGCGTCCCGGCCAGGAGCCGCGGTGCGGCCGCAGGCATGCGCGGTACGTTCTTCAACGCCGGAACCTCCGTGTCCATCGGCATCTTCTTCACGCTCATGATCATCGGTCTGAGCTCGACGCTCCCGAAGGCGCTGTCAGGTGGCCTCGCGGGGCAGGGCGTTCCGCAGGGTGTCGCCGACCAGATCGGGCAGGCCCCGCCGGTGGGATCGCTGTTCGCCGCGTTCCTCGGCTACAACCCGATCCAGACGCTCCTGGGTGACGTGCCGGCGAGCCAGCTGCAGGGCGCCGACACCGCGACCCTCACCAGCAAGACCTTCTTCCCGAACCTCATCGCGGGCCCGTTCCACCACGGCCTGGTGATCGTGTTCCTCGTGGCGATCGTGATCTCGCTGATCGGTGCGGTGGCCTCGCTGTTCCGCGGCGGGCGGTACGTGCACGAGGAGCCGGTGTCGACCGATGCCGTCGAGGCCGATGCCGTCGAGGCCGAGGCCCTGCCGGACTCCGCGCCCGCGGTGCACGCCGCGAGCGAGGGCCCGGGGCGGCACGAGGTCCCCGACAGCCCGCACCCCGGTCGGCACGAGGCGCCCGGGCGACACGAGCCGGGCCAGCCGCCCGCGCGCACCGGCCGACC